>JAAYIP010000010.1 GCA_012523435.1 Bacteroidales bacterium
AAATGAAGGTAATCAAGCTAATCAAGGCCCAGCTGTCGGTTCCGAGCAGGTTTGTCAGAGACCCGATCCACCGATTAATAAAAAATCGGTTTAAGGGTTCAATTTTATCAACGATGAGTTCATTTGCAAGGGATAGATTAAACTGGGTATCCTCATCTCTTGGGTTGAGAACCAGTGACTTTTCGTAGTAGAGGATAGCCGATGGGATGATTCCCATCTTGTAGCAGGTATTCCCCAAATTGTAATAGACCTCGGCAGATTCCAATCCAGCATCCAGAATTTTGAGGTATTCTTCCCTGGCAGCCGGGAGGTCGCCGGCAAGATAGAGTTGATTAGCCTTCTGAAACAGCAGTTCTGGTTCGCCTGTGTTGGCCCTGCAAGGCATAAAGGCGAAGAGGAATTAAATGAATGAAATGAATGAAATGAGTATTCGGTTCATGTCAACTGCTCCGATATGATTTTTCGATTTTCATAATTAAGTCAGACGCCTTGGTTACCAGTGTATCATAGTCTGCTACGCTTTGTCCTGGTGCATAGCGAAGGAATTCGATATTGTCAAGCAGCTGTTCCAAATCAAGAATTGTTTCCGGACTCATATTTTTACCTTCGAGCATCTCCCTGATATTCTCCCGGTTGAGCATTGTCTGATCCATATTCAGCTTATCGCCAAGGTAGCCCCAGATTGCCTTTATGAGTGACTCTAAAGCCAGCTCATGCTCCTGTTTGGCAAGATGGGAGCGGGTTTTGGCTAATCTTTTTCTGATGACTGAGCTGGCGCGTCGGTATCGGCTACCCTCCTGATCAGCCTGTGATTTGAAACGATGGTGGAGCATGAGGATTCCGAGCACAAAGATCAGAAGAGCTATGATGTAGCTGAAAATAAACCCTTTGGATCCGTAAATGGAATTACCAGTTGGTCTGATTCGCGGGGTTTCTGTCTTAATGAAGCGGACATCCTGTCCAAGGAATCGGATATTCTCTCTTCCGGGGGCGCTCATGACTGTTGCTTCAGAATCGTTTTCACCTCTCTCCACCTCAATGACCATGGGGTTGGTGGTAAAGGTTCTGAACTCTCCGGCAGAAGGATCAAACCAGGTGAAGCTCCAGCTAGGGATTTCAAACGACCCGGGAAATCGTGGAATGATCAGATAATCAAAGGTTTTTGAACCAGAAATCCCTTTCAGGCCTGCTTCGATCTGATCTTTGACTTTCGGATCATACACCTCCAGGTCGGCCGGGAACCGGAACGAGGGAAGGTCGATCAACTTCAGGTTTCCATTACCTTTAATGACCACCTTTAGATTGACGGGTTCATTAGTCTTTACAGTGGCTTTGTCCAGATTTGCTGACACCGAGAATTTCCCAACCGCTCCGGTATATCCGGGAGGGGGGCTCACTGGGAACGGTTTTACTTTGACCTCCATCGGTGGGCTGACGAGTTTACGAGACAAGGTTTCATAACTTCCAAAAAATCCATCACCGAAAAAATCATCGAAAACCGATCGCGAGCGTCGGCTTGGTATATTGACAAAACACTCCAGTTCAAAGGGTTCTATCTTAATGGTTCCAGTTTGTTGGGGCACTAAAATTGTTTGACGGATGATCCCCATGTTATATAGC
>JAAYIP010000102.1 GCA_012523435.1 Bacteroidales bacterium
GTTTGCGCCGAGGTACTGGGTAAGGAGGTGCCCATGCATCAGTATGCAGTTCAAATCACTGTCGCTGACGTACGTGACGGAGCCTGCTCCTCATCGACCTTGAAAGAGGCCAGCTCCTGGGGTAAGGTGGATACGATCTATGAACAGATGGTTTACGCCGAAGCTACTACCGTAATTCCCCTGATGGTGAGCTATCTATACCATAATTCCAATTGGAGAGAACGTTCGGCAAGAAATTGGTCGAAATTGTTCTAAATCAGTGTTATGTGGGGTTGGGTCAAGCGCTGGTAATGGTGAAGTAGAAAACCGAACCTTCTCCTTCTTCTGATTCAACCCATATATGACCACCCATCAGGCTAACCAACTGACGAGAGATTGTTAGCCCAAGGCCTGAACCGGTTGGGCCGCGACCGTTTTGTGATTCTACCTGTTTGAAGTAGTTGAAGATGTTCTCTTGTTGTTCAGGTGGGATTCCAACTCCCGTATCCCGCACGTAAAACAGGATCCTGCCTGCTTCGGGAACCCGATAACCAAATTGGATGAAACCCTTAGGCGTGAATTTTAACGCATTGACCAGCAGGTTTATGAGAACTTGCCGCAATCGGTTTGAATCAGCCTTAATCATAAAAATCCCTTCCGGAATGCCCTTCTCTAGGCTCAGAATAATATGTTTTTTGCTTCTTGTTTTTTTCTCGTTCTCAATGATCATGAGAATTTCCTCAAGTTCGCTGTTGAGATCAAATGTTGAGGGCCGAATTTGCAGCAAATTACTCTCCAGTTTCGAAATGTCAATGATGTCGTTAACTAGTTGAATCAATAGATTGTTATTTTGATTGATATATTCAAAATAGCGGGTTTTTTCCTCATCTTCCAGGCCCTCCTCGACCAATATCTGGGAAAACCCAACAATCGCGTTCAATGGGGTGCGCATATCGTGGGACATGCTAGCGAGAAAGGCGGATTTTTTTCGATCGCTCTCTTTGGCCTCAACCATAGCCCTGACTAGACTAATTTCGTTCTTTTTCCTCACGGTTATATCGTGGAAGATTAACAAAGCCTGACTGGGCAATCCACTCTTAACTGGCTCCGGAACGATCTTAAGTTCAATGAATTGTTCTATCTCACCGGGTCTACGAATGGTTCCTTCCACGACAGCGGCCCGACCTAGCTGAAAGGTGTCCTCCAGAATGTGCTCGTTTTTAAGGTAGAAGTGATTCTCCCTCATAATCTGGGTCAAGTCTTTGCCAACACAAAAGCTCGACTCCAGGCCAAAATAGATCAAAGAGGCTGGATTGAGCCAAAGAATCCGGTGCTCCTTATCAATTCGAATGATCAGATCTGCTATGTTGTTGGTGATAAACTCAAAATCAGCATTTTTTCGTCTGATTGCGCGAGTTTCCCGAATGACCAACAGCACGGTTGCCATCAGAAGGATCGAGAGAATCGAGAGAACAGGTAGTGCAAACCAGAGGTTGATCCACATAGGCTTATTGACTATTTAATTCTGAAAACCAGAGCTAAAAAAGATTCCCGTGATGTTTTTACTTTACGTGGTACTTCCAGTAGTAATCCTTCGTCAGTCTGCTTGGCTTTGATCCTTCCCCTGAAACCTAGAAGCTCAACACTTGGCCTGCGAATATCGGAAACCCCTTTTATTAAAATCTCATTAGGGAGAAGCTCACCCTCCTTGACCGAATAGATAGCGTAACGGGCAGATCCGTCCTTCGCCTGGGTATAATGCAGGGGACCCTCATAATAGGGGGCTAGCTTACGGGTATGGTATATAGCTTCCGCGTTCAGGTCCATCCATTCGCCCACGCCCTCCAAGGTGCGATAGGCACCCTCATCCCATTGACCATCAGGACTTGGTGCAATATTGAGGAGTAGATTGCCGCCTTTTGATACGATATCTATCAGAATATGAACGACTTCCCGACTGGTTTTGTATCTGGCATTGAATGCATAGGACCATCCTCCACCCATGATGATGCATGATTCCCAGGGGTAAGACAGTTGTTCCTGAGGAACGGTATTTTCCGGGGTGAGATAGTTTTGATTAGGGCCCTCCACAGCACGGTCCACGACAATCAGTCCGGGCTGCTTCTGACGGGCTTTGGCCACTAGTTCATCCATACGGATATCCTGATTTTGTACCCGCGTAAAATTGTAATTGGGCGAATGAACATAGTGATCCACTTCCTCCTGAGTCATTTTTTGCACCCATCCACCATCTAGCCAGAGGATATCGACCGGACCGTAATCGGTCATCAATTCCATAATTTGATTGTGGGTGTACTGGACAAAATTCTCCCATCTATCGGGATATCGGGTGACATCATAATTGACATGGCGGTCGGGAGTGGCAAAATTGGGCCACCAATAGTACTCACTATGCCAGTCGGGCTTACTGAAATAGGCCCCGGTCCACAGTACCTCTGCCCGGAATGCTTTGAAGATCTCCAGGGTGATGTTTGCTTTTGAGTTATTGGAGAAGGGTGTTTTGGGGTCGGTGATCTTGTAATCGGTGTATTGGGTATCGAACATGCAGAAGCCATCATGGTGCTTAGTGGTAAAGATCACGTATTTCATGCCGGCATCTGCTGCGGCTTTTGCCCATTTCCCCGGGTCAAAACCCGTTGGGTTGAATGTTAGAGGGAGTTCTTCGTACTTCTTTTTGTATTCGGTGTAATGATCTGTTGGGCGAGCACACCAGGGCTCATCTTCCGAACAGATCGACCATGATTCCACGATGCCCCACTGGCTGTAAGGACCCCAATGCATCAACAGGCCAAACTTGATATCCTGCCACTGTTCTAGCTTTTCCTTAACGAGAGGATCTTCTACCGGGAAGTACTTTTGGGTTTCGTGCTGGCCATATGCACTCAGGGTAAAACCGACCAGCATCATGACAAAAAGCTTTTTCATGGTAAGAACTTCTATTCAACAATGATTTCATCAACAAAAAGCCAGGCGTTGAATCCGGCCCCGGCGTGCCAGGATGGGCAAAAGCCTGTGTTTGAGGCAATAATCCGTAAATAGCGGACAGATTGAGGGTCAAAGTTAATGATGAAGTCCTGGATTTCTCGCTGTTGACTTCTGATATCTTTTTCGTTTTCAACTCGCCCTTGCATCACAAACTCACGAGATTGTCCGGCTGTCCAAACTTCCACGGAAGTGGGAAAAAATACCCAGCTTCCAATGGAGTGCAGGGTTCCAACCGTAACCTTTCTGACCGGGATCGCTGACCCAAGGTCGATTTCGGCAACCATATCATTTCCCTCAAATCCTTGCCATTGGCCATCCGATAAGTTAATAGAGCCTCTTAGACTGTTGACGAGGGCTTCGTTTCCACCGGCTGGGTATTTAACCGAGTATCCGTTGATATAGGTGACTGGTTTACCGGTGGCCAGGTGTACCACAATTTCTGTGGAAGATATCGGAGAGAATAATTTCCGGTTAAGGAATGTGGCAGCTTTTATGGTGGCTGACTGACCTAGCACGATTGGCTCAGAATACTCGGTGCTTGAAATTGTTGGGTTGCTTCCATCCGATGTGTAGCGGATTTTTGCACCTGGGAACCCAGAACTTAGAATTACCTGAAATTCCTGCTTTTCAGTGTTATAGCTTGTTTTTGCCTCTACGATTCCAAAACTGCGAGAATAATTGATATTCAGGTAGTTATAACGTTTGATCTGTTGTGTGAGCCGGGTCAGAAAATCCTCATAGTCTTTATGCGTGGCTAAGCTCCAGCAGACTTCAGCCAGAGCCGCCAGCCTGGGATAGGTCATGTAATTGGCATGGTCGGGATCGGCAACATATTCGGTCCAGAGATTGGCTTGACCTCCCAGAATCAGGTGGCTCTCCTCTTCTGTTAACTGCTCGGGAACAGGTTCGAAGGAGTAGATTTTTTCGAGGGGGATATACCCACCGATCGATAAAGGTTCCAGGTCAGGGCTACCCTGATAGTAATCAATATAGCAATGGGTATTGGGAGTCATGATCACAGGGTGACCGGCTCTAGCGGCTTCAATGCCTCCCTCGATGCCACGCCATGACATCACGGTGGCATTCTCCGCCAGGCCGCCTTCCAGAATCTCATCCCACCCAATAAGTTTTCTTCCCTTGCTGGTCAGGAACTGGTCAATTCTTCGGATAAAATAGCTTTGGAGCTCATCTTCATTGTTGAGTTTCTCTTGTTTGATTCTTTGCTGGCAATCCGGACAGCTTTCCCATTCTGTTTTGTCTGCTTCATCCCCGCCAATGTGGATATAAGGTGAGGGGTAGAGTTCAATAACTTCTGATAGGATATCCTCGAGAAAAGAAAAAGTCTCCTCTTTTCCTGCACAAAAGATGTTGGAACAAGGCCAGATGCCGCCGGGCAGGACAGGCAGTGGTTCACCGGTACAGGAATACTCCGGGTAGGCTGCTAATGCTGCGGTTGCGTGTGCCGGCATTTCGATTTCGGGGATGATTGTGATATTGCGCTCTGATGCATATTGCACCAGCTTACGAATGTCGTACTGGGTATAAAATCCACCATAATCAGCCACTTCGCCAGGCTGTTGTAGCTCGCGTGAGTTCCAATGATCGCTTTCCCGATTGACCCTCCAAGCTCCAACCTCGGTAAGCTTTGGATATTTTTTGATTTCAATTCGCCTACCCTGATCGTTGGTTAGGTGCAGATGGAACTTATTGAGCTTATGGTAGGCCAGCTGATCGATCACTCGATAGAGATGATCAAGAGGGAAGAAATGTCTGGACACATCCAGCATATAGCCTCTATAAGTGAAACGTGGGGAATCGGAGATCCTGACAGATGGCAGGCTCCATCTCGTTTTGACCGGCTCGGCCGAGTAGATTTCAGGAGGTAAAAGCTGAAAGAGGGTCTGAATGCCGTTAAATACCCCGCCCGGATCGGCTGCGGTAATGCTGATCTCCCGGCCCGATGCGATTAGGTTGTATCCTTCAATTCCGAGTGAATCCATGAGCTGCTCGTCTAAAAGTAACCTGATGGCTGACGAGCCGGGCTCATTGGTAACGGGCAGCTCTATACCACTAGCTTTCAAGAACCTGTCGGCCAGGTAGTTGGCGTGAAATGATAGTGCTTGGTGGTTTTGGGTTACAATAGACCATCCGCGGTTAATCGTTACCTGTCCTCCCGTTTCCTCCATGGAAACTGGTGCTGGAATGACCAGTGGTTTCTGGGCGGTTTTGGTACAAGATAAGAGGAGCAATGACAGGGCGACGGAGATGAACAGGTGCCGGGTTTTCATTTCTGAAGAGTTATTTGATGTTTTTTGTGGTGGTCTTAATTTTGATATTCCTAAAACTCACCCGATTTCCGTGATCCTGAAGGAGGATGTGCCCTTCAGTGGCATTACCGAATCCAGGATAGACGGAATACTTGCTTTTCTGGACTAATGCATTGAACAATTGATTGTTACGATCGTATTCAACCATTTTTACGCCATTAAGCCAATGTTCCACATGATTGCCTGAAACCACCAGTCGTGCATTATTCCATTGGCTCGGAGGGTTGACAGGCTTATTAGCCGGTGCTGGGATCAGGTCGTATACTGATGCTAATTTTCGGTTGCCACCGGCGCCTTGATTGGCATCGGGGTGGTTATCGTCGTCAAGTAATTGACATTCTAGGCCTATAGCCGATCCTTAACCCTGATTCAAACCTTCAATCACCAAATATTTAATTCCGCTGTTGGCCCCTTTGGTTAGCCTAAAGTCGAGAGATAATTCGAAATCAGCATACTTTTTGACTGTAATGATATCACCACCATGACTGCTTTCCGCCCCGCCCGATTCGTTGACGGTGAGAGTTCGGTTAATGATTTCCCAGCCTTTTTGAGGGAATTTGTTTTGATCAGCTCCGCGCCATCCTGAGGTGGATTGACCATCCCACAAAAGTTGCCAACCCTCGCGCATTTCAGCACGTGTCAGGGTGTTGGGTATAGTTGATATCTCTTTCACCCAGCCTGGCATGAACCACTGATGTTTTTCAAGATCAGTAGTTAATATTCTGATATCGCGCCATTTTACCTCAAGATTGGCTTTTGAGGGATCGTTACCGACACTATGAACTTGAAGTGCGATAAAACCGCTGGCATCGAGGTCGTCGGTCAGATTAGCGGCAGGAACACCATTGATCCAGGTTCGGATGGAGTGGCCAATGGCTTCGATCCGGTACCGATTCCATTGGTTCTGTCTGAATGCTTTCTGTGCTGCCGGATTCTCCTCAAGAGTATAGAGCCAGGCTCGCCTAGCTTCGTCGTAAATGCCAGCACTCCAGGCTCTTTCAGAAGGATCAATTTCAATCTGGTATCCATGAACCCGCCCGTTTTGATACTCTTTCATACTATGGCTACGAATCTGTACGCCAGAATTGAGAGAGGGATCGACCCAGACATCAAATTCAAGAATGAAATCGCCATACTCTTTCACAGTGCAAAGGAAGCTGTTGGGTGATCCAGGCACTGTTCTGCCAATGACCTGACCATCTTTGACTTCATATTTCGCTGTCCCATTTAATTGCTTCCATCCTCTCAGCGAATTACCCCGAATGAGGGAGGTCCAGGGTTCCTGAGCATTTGTGTTTATCGAACAGAAAAGCAATAAGATAGCAATGAGCTTCAACTCTCGGTTTCTCATAATGGAAATACTTTTATTTTTGCCGGTTCTGATAATTGCTTGTCACAATAAAATGAAAAATTTCGAATATTACAACCCGGTCAGAATCCTCTTTGGACGTGGCGTGATCGCCAAAATCGGAGAACAGATTCCCGAAGGAGTGCCAGTATTGCTATCGTATGGTGGAGGTAGCATCAAGCGGAACGGTGTGTTTGAACAAGTTGTTGCGGCTCTGAAGGGCCACACTTTTTATGAATTCTCTGGCATTCAGCCAAATCCAACTTACGAACAGCTGTTGCCAGCTTTAGATCTGATTCGCGAAAAGAAGATCGGATTTATTTTGGCCGTGGGGGGAGGATCGGTGATTGACGGCTCGAAATTCCTTGCAGCTGCTGCGCGGTATGATGGTCAGGATCCATGGGACATTTTGCTCAATCGTGCTCCGGTTTATTCTGCTGTCCCACTTGGAACGGTACTCACCCTCCCAGCCACCGGTACAGAGATGAATGCCAATGCGGTGATTACCCGCAAAGGATTGGGGCAGAAGTTATCTTTTGCTTCTCCATGGGTCATGCCCCGGTTTTCCGCACTGGATCCCGAAGTGACTTACTCCCTGCCGAAAAATCAGATAGCCAATGGGGTGGTGGATGCTTTTATTCATGTGCTGGAGCAGTATCTGACCTATCCTGCTCATGCAGAAGTGCAGGACCGGTACGCCGAAAGTCTTCTGATGATTCTTAAGGATGTTGGCTCTAAGGTTTATGCTTCCGAGGTTCCGGTGTATGAAGATCGTGCAAATTTCATGTGGGCGGCAACAAATGCGCTAAACGGTACTCTCTCTTTAGGGGTGGTAACTGATTGGACAACCCACACTCTAGGGCATGAGCTGACTGCCATGTATGGACTGGATCATGCTGTAACGCTGGCAATTGTTCTTCCGGGAGTCATGAAAGTCACGTCTGAGAAGAGACAGGAAAAGATGCTTCAATATGCTGAACGGATCTGGGGTATCACCAGTTTTGATCCTCAATCGGCAATCAATGAGGCTATCCGGCATACCGAGCAATTCTTTAAATGTCTGGGAATCAAGACGCTTCTATCAGATTATCAGATTGGCCCTGAA
>JAAYIP010000103.1 GCA_012523435.1 Bacteroidales bacterium
TGTAACGACAAAAGGGCTGACTTTTCCTCATGATGGTGTTGCTGGAAAAGCCAAATTTAATCTTTATCCGATTAAAACATTTGCCATTGATCTTGCTTGACCTGTCCGTCAACTGAGATTACGATCACTTTCACGGGAACCCGTCTGTTGGTTTGTGAGAGTGCCAACTGAGCAATCTGCAAAAGTCCGTTGCAGCAAGGCACTTCCATGACCATGACCGTCAGGGTATTGATCTGGCTCTCATCGATTAGGATGCGCAGCTTCTCGACATAGCTCTCCCGGTTTGAATCGAGTTTCGGACAGGCAATCGCCAGGGTTTTCCCAGTGAGGTAACCGTTATGAAAGTTTCCGAGGGTGAAGGCAGCGCAATCTGCTGCGAGCAACAGGTCGGATCCGTGGAAATGGCCAGCTTTGGGATTGACCAGGTGCATCTGTACCGGCCAGTGGGTCAGGGCCGATGCCACCGATGGGGCGTGTCGGGAAACATTTTGGTTTTCAGTGGATTCCGGCTGGGAGAATGCCCGGCTGGCTGAGCCCGGGCATCCGCGGGGAGCCTCCTCCTCAAAGCTGATGGCACCCTCGGGGCACTCACCAATACAATCACCCAGACCATCACACATCAGCTCACTCACCAAAACAGCTTTGCCGTTAATGATCTGAAGCGCACCTTCGTGGCATGCCGGAACGCATAATCCGCAACCGTTGCATTTATCTTCATCAATAATGATCCGTCTTTTCATAATTACGATATTTGATGCAAAATTACTGATTGGTAACCACCGGGGGTGTTTCAATTGTTACAGCAGAAAAGGTATGAATTGGATCGAAATTGCTTCAAAATCTCCCATTCTTCAAGGAGTAAGCACCCAAAAGCTCCTGGAGCTGTTTGGGAATCTACAGTTCCAGCTCAGAAGCTTTCAGAAAGATGAAGTAATCGCCCTGCAGGGAGATCCGGTTAACCGTCTGATGATTCTCCTGGAAGGATCGGCCAGGGGAGAAATGACTAATGCTTCCGGTCAGGTTATCAAGATAGAAGACATTGGCGTAACAAAACCGCTCGCTGGCGCTTTCTTGTTTGCACCGGATAATCGTTTTCCGGTAAACGTATTTGCTAATGAGCCTGTTAAAATTTTAGTTATCTATCGAGAAGAGTTCCTGCGATTGCTACGAATGGACGAAACCATCCAGATGAACTACCTGACACTCATCAGCTCGAAGGCTGAATTTCTTACCCGGAAAATCCATTTTTTGTCTTTCAAAACCATCAAAGAAAAATTGGCAGACTACCTGATGGAGCTTCAGACGAGCCAAAAGGAACCACTCACAATACCGGTATCTCAACAGGAATTGGCTGATTTATTTGGTGTTACACGGCCGTCAGTGGCCAGAGCATTCGGCGAATTACATCGCGCCGGAATTATCCGGCTACAGAACCGAAAGGTTGAAATCCTTAAGTCGGACGAGTTAGAAGAGATGACCAAATGATCCGAAATCTTAGGTCATTACTTCAATAGTACCCCGTCAATAATCTGCTTGAATCGTTGTTTGTTTTCTGCGTGATTGTTGCTTGCTCCTGAGGTAAGAGAGGGCTTACCCTCTTTGGGAATAATCAGGTAGGTCGGGATGTTGCGTATCCCAAACAAGGCAGCCAACTCCCGCTCTTTGTCAATGTTGATCTTGTATATGTAAACCTTTCCCGAGTACTCCTTGGCTAACTCTTCCAACGCCGGAGCTACCTTCTTACACGGTGCACACCAGTCGGCGTAAAAGTCAATAATCGCTGGCCTGTCACCCTCATAGATCCACTCAGTCTGATTCTTTTCATAATCCATAACCCGCTTGATAAACTCACTTTTCGTCAGATTAATCACCTGCGCACCAGCGGTGGGCTTCGATGGTTTTGCGGGCTTTTGAGCTGTAACTGGTTGGGCAACCAAAACCGTGGCAGATATCAAAAAAATCGATAGAAAGAAAAATACCTGTTTCATATTCGCTTATTTATCTGATTTACAATCTTTAAAGTGATCTTTGATGGTGGATATGCTCTCTAAATAATGGAATTATATAAATATCTAGATAGAAACACAAATCATGCCATTTTTGTTCAGGGGTTTGTCCGGTAATCTTGTCAGTTTGATTCGAAGAGCAATTTAACAGCGGGGTCCAGGAGGATCTCCCTGGGCTCGAAATCCACGGGTATGACGACAGTTTGGTTATCTGAGCCTATTCGATAGGGGCCGATGATTTCAACCCCCTGATCGGTCACCAATCCAAATTCGAGGGGGAAATCGAAAAGGTGCTCCTGTTTTTGATTAACCTGCACCTCAAGCTCTTTCCGGTCGATCTGGTAGCTCCAGGTGAGTTCGATTACTGGATGACCGCTGACCTGCAA
>JAAYIP010000104.1 GCA_012523435.1 Bacteroidales bacterium
AGCCTTCCTTAAAGTAAGGACCAACGGGGGTTACAAAAACCATGAAGAGGTATTCATTGGCAGCTTTAACGCCCACCTGAGCACCCGTTCCAATCAGTAAAGGCCTGATATACAGAGAGGCGCCTGACCCAAACGGAGGCACAAAGCGCTTGTTCATCCGGACAGCCGTCAGGATGGCCTGGTGGAACAGCTCATCCGGCACCGGAGCCATCAGCACCCCGTCAGCGGATGAGCGCAGACGGGCGGCATTATCTTTCCACCGGAAGAGACGTACCTGGCCGTCGGCTCCCATAAAGGCTTTCATCCCTTCAAAAGCTTCCTGACCATAGTGAAGGGCCGTAGCAGCCATGTGCATTGATACGTACTCCGATGAGGACACTTCAAGAGCTCCCCACTGCCCATTGCGATAATAACATCTGACGTTGTAATCGGTCTTGATGTATCCGAAAGGCAACGATTTCCAATCCAGATTTTCCATGATTCTATCCAACTTTAGTTTTTAGAGAATTTCAAATGTACTAAAATTGCACCATTTAACGGTACCTGGATACCATCTTAATCTACCCGGATGCAAATGATCAAACGTCTTCTGTTCGTTACTAACAACGCCCACAAACTCACCGAGATCCGCCAGATTGCAGGCAACCAGATGGAAATCCTCAGTTTGGCCGATACTGGCTTTTCCGGCGAAATTGAAGAGACTGCCCCTGATCTGGAGGGAAATGCGCTGCAAAAAGCGCGCTTTATCCACAATTTGTATGGTTTCAACTGTTTTGCCGATGATACCGGCCTGGAGGTTGATGCCCTTGACGGAGCTCCTGGTGTTCTATCAGCACGATATGCCGGTATCAAAGCTACCCATGCCGATAATGTCAACAAACTGCTGACCGAGATGGAGGGTAAAACACAGCGCACAGCCCGGTTCAGAACCGTTATCGCGCTGATTCTCAATGATACAGAATATCTTTTTGAAGGCAGAATCGAGGGCACGATCTCCCTGTCGACCAGCGGTGACGAAGGCTTTGGGTATGATCCCGTCTTTGTGCCCCAAGGGTATACTCAAACATTCGCCGAGCTTCCAGCAGCAGAAAAGAACCGGATCTCGCACCGCGGCTTGGCAGTCGAAAAACTCATGCAGTTTCTTCATCAAAATGAAAAATCACAATAAAACCAGGCAGATGTAGTTAATTTAGCAATTGTCAATCTGATATTCAAGATATAGCCCGATGCCCCGATTACTCATCACTATCCTCCTTTCTATCCTCCTCACCCGGCCCGCGCATCCACAAGCACGTGTGGGGGAATGGCAGGACCAGCTCTCCTTCGGACGAGCCATTAGCTTGGTTGAGGTGCAGGGGACCATCTACTGCGGCACGCGTAGCGGGCTCTTCTACTATAACCCGGAAACTAGCGAAATCCGCAAATGGACAAAAGTAAGCGGACTATCCGATGTAGATATTGCCGGACTGGCCTACAGTGAGGATCATAAAACCCTGATCATCGCCTATGCCAACTCTAATATCGATCTGCTCCGGCAAAATACTATCATCAACATCCCGGATATCAGGAGAAAACAGATCACCGGCAGCAAAAGAATCAACAGCATTCAAATCACTGGCGATGAAGCCATCCTGTCGTGCGGTTTTGGAATCATCCGACTGAACCTGATCCGCCAAGAGGTCGCCTCCACCTATTATATCGGTCCCGGAGGCTCTCATATTGAGGTATTTG
>JAAYIP010000011.1 GCA_012523435.1 Bacteroidales bacterium
TTATTAATGGCGAATCTTTCGCGGCTGAAATTTGTCAGGGACCACACTTGCCATCCCGATGTGGATAGCCTCTACCGTTGTGCTCTGATCAACCTGGCTAAGCCATTGGAGCAGGATTCTCTTCAAGCTAGAGTCTTCCTGGAGCTGGGGCGATTCCATGCTACTCGATCGGAACGGTTTATTCCAAATCAGGAGGATACTTCAAAATACAAACAGGACAGGAGAGAAGCCGTTTCATGGTTGGAGAAAGCCATGCGCTGGAGTTCAACCATGGATGGAAAGGAGAGCAGCAACCTGAGGAATAACCTTTTGAAGCCAGTTATCCGAAGTGAAGTACCACAGGTTCAATTGCCGGAACAATCACTCCCGGTTAGCTTGTGGTATCAGAATGCAAAAGAAGTTTTCTATGAGGTTTATGCATACAGTGCCTTAAACTATTACTCGAACTGGAATAAGCTCCAACCGGAAGAACGGTTACAAGTTTTAAGTCAGCTTAATCCGTTACGTACTGGTCATCATCAACTTCCCGATGATGGAGATCTTAACCCTCACATAGTCAATGTAATACTCGATCCATTGCCAGCCGGATTCTACCTGCTTCTTTGGTCGGTCAACGACCTTGTGACCGGTAAGCTAGCAACAACGACTGTTACTCCAGTGGCATTAAGCCGGATCAGCTTGGTAACTCGCACGGACGATTTCGGGGGGCGGGAGTTCTACTTTCGCGACCTGGAGAGCGGTGCTGCCGTATCATCAGTGAGAGTTATTCCATGGTATCAAATCTGGGACGATCATTCGCGTCAAACACGTCTGGAAAGCGGGACAGGTCTGTTTGCAGCTAAAGATGGATTTTTAAGAATACCTGCCGGAGCTCCCGGGCAGAATGATCCGGCCCGTCGGGCTTACCGTATTGCGGTAGTCGCTGGGCTGGATACCCTGATCAGTCAGGAGCTTTTCCATCCTGGGTACGGACAGCCTGGTAGGAAGGTTCAAACAAGAGCCACGATCCATACCGACCGGAGTCTGTATAAGCCGGGGCAAAATCTCCATTATCGAGGAGTGCTGATTGATCACTATCGTGATTCATTGGCAATTCACCAAACCGACTCCATTAAGGTGACGTTACAAAATGTTCGTTATGAGGCTGTTGAAACAATAACGGTGCCGGTTGATGAATTTGGGTGTTTTACCGGATTGTTCCAGCTTCCGCTCAAAGGCTTAACGGGTCGCTACTTTGTGAATACCAGCTATGGTCAGGCAACTGTCAATATGGAGCAATACAGACGTCCCGGATTTTACTTCCGAATTGACCCAGATCACCAGTATTATCAGGAGGGGGATCAAATTTCTGTAAGTGGTTCATTAATAGCACTTTCAGGGGAGCCTGTGCCCGATGCGGAAATTGCGGTAGAGGTCGAAATTCAAGCCGGGGTTCATCCTTTGAGATGGAGCCCCTGGGCCGGCCAGCGCATCCGAGTTCACACTGAAAAGATCAAAGGCACTTCAGATGGGCGCTTTCACTGGAGTTGGATGACACTGCCGGCTAACCGCAATCCTTATTCCCCGGGTGGAGTTTCGAGCTATCAGATCATCCTAAGAGCGACAGATCCCAATGGAGAAACACAGGTTGAGAATCTGCTGATCAACTGTGGCAGGGAAAGCCTTCGCTATATACTGAATATCCCGACTGGAATTAAGGTTACGGATACTTTACGCATTGATGTGGAAGCTTCTGCAACTGATGGACGTTCTTTGGCGGTTAACGGTTTGCTCCGAATTGAAAAGCTCAAAATTCCGAAAATCAGATATTTACCTTCCTTGCTGACCCCACCTGATCGGTTTCTTTACTCGCTCGACGAGTGGCAGAAATGCCAAAAAGGAGTGCCCTATGCACAGGAACATAGGATGGAGCATTGGATGACCGAAAAGATACTGTATGATGCTAATATCCGAATTGATTCAGCCTACACGCTGCGTCTACCTCCGGTCGGAAAAACAGAAGCCGGATGGTACCGGGCGTCATTGAGTTCAGCTGAACCTTATGCTGAACAGGAGCCAGTGGTGCGCTATTACTATCTGGAACCCAAAAAGTTGACTCGGATACCCGTAGGTCAAACTCTCTGGGTAAAACCATCAAGCCAACAACTTAAGGTGGGTGATCAATTTCATCTCAGCTTGGCTTTCCCGGAAAAGACATTCTGCTTGGTCGAGATTCGGTTGCTCAATGAAACCTTGACTAGCAAATGGTTAGAAGTTGGCTCCAAAACTGTTACTTTAACCTGGCCAGTTACCAGTGCCTGGCAGGGCGGAGCTCATGTCAGATTTGTGGGAATCCGCGACGGGCGATCGTTTTCCAAAGATTTTAATATCAATGTCCCCTGGGTAAATAAACAGATCACCATAACCGGACTGGAAGTTCCAGAAAAGGTTGAGCCGGGGGATACTATTAAATTGAATATTAAGTTGTTGGATGAAAATGGTAGTCCGGTTTCTGGATTGATGGGAGTTGCCATATATGATGCCTCGCTTGACCAGTTGGCACTCCACAACTGGAACCGTGTGGCGTGGCCAGGGGTGTCCGTAAGACCTTCCTGGGAAACCACCCTGAACCGAACGATCGGATCGGAGACACTTTATGATAAGCAAATTGACTGGGTTTGGATTGGCCAGTCCAATCCTTTGGTATTCAATTGGTTCGGAATGGGTTACTATGGGATAAGCCGACAAGGCCAAACGATGTTGCTGAAATCAACTGCACCTCAACGAACGCCTGGCAGAATTGCTGAGTCGGTCAAAAATTTTCAGGATCAGGCTGCCGGTAATGCTGCTGTGGAGGAGGATGCTTCTCTTCCGTCAAATGAAGTTGATCAGCCCCAGGATAGAACCCCGGCATTGGTTCAGATTCGTTCAGATTTTCGGGAGACAGCTCTGTTTAATGGGGTAGTAAAAACTGACGAAGAGGGTCGGGCAAAAGTAAAATTTACTGTCCCTGAAGTGTTCACAAAATGGAAGGTGCTTGCTGCTGCGCATGATCAACAGCTCGCAATTGGCTATTATTCAGGCGCTTTTGTTTCGGCTAAAGATTTGATGATCCGCTCAAATTTCCCACCATTCTTACGCAGAGGGGATACGGTTGATTTGGCTGCTCGCGTTGGATGGTATGGCCAAGGCACCATTAGCACAAGTACAAATCTTACGCTTACTGGACCTTCCGGAAGTCAGAGCCAACAGTATGAAACCCTGGATGCAACCATTTCTTCTGGAGTATCGGTTCCTTATTATTGGCGGTATACTCCTGATATCAATGATGGAACTGCCATCAGGTATAGCCTGGTAACTCAGAGCGATAACCAAGATGATGGCCTGACCGATACCATTTCGATCTATCCGGATCAGGTTGAATTGTGGAATTCTACTCCCTTCTACTTCAATGCTCCGGGTAGCAAGACGCTGTCTGTAGAGGGTCGACCGTTGGAAGCTTTGATGGAGATCACCTCGACGCCGGTATGGCAGGTTATTCAGTCGATGCCTGAGGTGATTTCCCGGGAGCGCGAATGTTCAGAGTACTGGTTTAGTAGGTTTTATCTGGCCAACCTGACAGGCTATGTGGCTGCCAGGTTCCCGGACATTGCTGCATGGTTCAGAAATGAGCCTGTGGAAGTTATCCTCGACTCCCTGAGTCATCCGCTTCTCAGGAATGTCGATATCAAGGGTACTCAATGGGAATCAACCATCTGGAGCCCCCAGAGGAAAACAGAGGAGGCTCGTATCAGACAGCTGAAAGAGTGGATGGATCCGGAAAAGCTCACTCGGGAGATTGAATACTCATTCGAAAAACTCTCAGAGCTTCAGCGTCCCGATGGGACGTGGCCTTGGTATAAAGGGATGGGGCCCGACTGGTTCATTACTCAGCAGATTTTGGCCGGATTTGGTGAACTTAGGGCCTGGCAGGTGATGGATATCTCGCGGGTGCAGCGTGGTAATTCCATGATTGGGAAAGCAGTTGAGGCTATGGATAGCTGGTTGAACCGACAGTTTCAGGACCTTTCAAGGGTTGATTCTACCCTGCAGCAAGAAGTTCAGTTGAATCCGCTTGTGATTAACTATCTCTATACCAGGGCTTATTATGTAGGAATGAGCCAATCGGCTTTAAATGAGATTGCCTATCTCTACTTTATTGATCGAATAGGCGAGGAGTGGGTTAAGCATGAAGCTCCTTTGCAGGTGTTGATGGCCATTACTCACGCACAGATTGGCCGGATGAAAGAGGCCTCGGCAATCTATCGATCGATTCGTGAACGAATGGTTTCGTCTCCTGAGATGGGTCTTTATTGGCCGAGAAGAGGTTATGCGTCAGCATGGTATCACTGGGATATCTGGATGCAGAGCCGGTTAATCGAATTATTTGCTGCCGTGGAGGAGGGCAGGGGTGAACTGGATCAGCTCAGACTCTACCTGTTGCACCAGAAGAGGGGGCGCGATTGGGGTAATGGTATGGTGGCATCCTGGGCGGCCAAGTCACTCTTATTCTATGGGTCACCGTTGCTTCAACAACCGGCATCCATCGGATTCCAGTGGGGTAAGGAGCAATTCAGTCCGCTGCGAGTAAAGACCGGCTCAGTAGCTCCCAACGGCTATTATCGTTATGGATGGAAAAATCAAGAGGAGATGTCGGATGCAGAAAACCTGGAGGTGATCCACGAGGGTGGCGGACCGGCCTGGGGTGCATTCTATACTCTTAGAGACTACCAGCTGAATGAGTTAGCTGCTACCGATGGGCCCCTAAAAATCGACCGAACCCTGATGATACGAAATGCAGAAGGGGAATGGACAGATTATCAGTCTAATACCGATGCTACAGTGGGACAGGTTGTGCGTGTTCGTCTTACCATTTCTTCTGATCGCGACCTGAGTTATCTCGAATTAAAAGACTTTCTGGGAACAGGATTTGTTCCGGTGGGAGTACTCTCAGGATACCACTATCAGCAGGGGTTATCCTGGTATCAGGCTAGAGAGCCAGAAGCGGTTTTGTTTTACCTACACGCCCTTCCGCGTGGTGTTCATGTTATTGAATATCAGGCAGTAATTGAGCAATCCGGGCACTATTTTGGAGGATACGCCACGCTGCAGAGCCTGTATGCCCCTGAGTTTAGAGCCTGGTCGGACGGAGTTAGGTTGAGCGCAACGCGTTAGGCCTTAACCGGCTCCAGCTCCATGGTAAAATGACGAAGAATGGGGGCTTCCCGAGTTAAACGGTAACCTCTTTGGATGAGATTGGCTCGTTCCAGGACTTTTCCTGCGACTGCAGCCGTGTAGCGAATATGATCGGAGGTATAGACTCGTCTGGGCACGGCAAATCTAACCAGTTCCAGTTTGGGATAACGGTTTTCGCGGGTCACCGGATCACGGTCGGCCATCAGGGCACCGATCTCCACGGTTCGGATTCCTCCTTCGCGATACAGCTCAATGGCGAGAGTCTGGGCTGGAAACTCTTCGCGTGGAACATGGGGTAAAGCTTTCAGTGCATCGACAAAAATGGCATGGCCGCCAAATGGTTGCAGAACCGGAACACCAAGCCGCTGCATTTCACTACCCAGCAAAGCAACCTGTCCAATCCGCCAGTCGAGGTAACTGAGCTCCGTTGATTCCCGGAGTCCTTGCGCTAGGGCTGCCATATCGCGCCCGGCTTGGCCGCCATAGGTTAGGTAACCTTCAAACATGATATTGTAAACCGATGCCGCCCTAAA
>JAAYIP010000105.1 GCA_012523435.1 Bacteroidales bacterium
AACGTGATATCCTGGGTAAATCGAACCCCTAAAACCGGATTGAACTGCCGCTCAATGGTTAGATAACCGCGCTTTAAAGAGAAATCGTTGGAGCGAAGACCATTCTGCTGGCGTGATTGATAGGCTAGAAACATCTGACCACTGATTTCCACCGGCAAAGATTCCTGCCCATTAACCGGAGAGGAGAGCCCCGTCAGCAGGATCAATAGAAGCGTCAAGCGATAAGTCCGGGATGGTGCCATAAGCCTGAAACGTAATGAATATTAAGTATTTTAATTTTTTCGATGAGATGCTCTATAAGAATTTTGATCCCAATGCCGATCAGAATGACTCCCCCAAGAATGCCCAGCCGGTTGCCCAGTATCGAGCCTAAGCGATTGGCTACTAAAATGCCTATAAAGCAGATAATGAAGGTGATCATTCCGATTATCAACACCGGAAGCCAGATGATGGTCCCGATAAGGGCGAAACTAATGCCTACAGCCAGCGCATCAATGCTGGTAGCAATGGACATCAACAGCAGGGTGGGGAAATGAAGACAGTTGTGTGGGAGGTCTTCTCCGTTATTCTCTGGCGTTTTACCCAGGCTTTCCCAGATCATCCGCCCTCCAACCAACGCTAACAGTCCAAAAGCTATCCAGTGATCAACCGGCTGAATATACTGACTGAATGTGATTCCGGCAGCCCAACCAATCAGCGGCATCAAAGCCTGGAAAAATCCGAAGAAAAAGGCGATCCTGAACGCATGCCTGACTTGTAATTTCTTGATCATGATTCCGTTAGCAACGGAAACGGCCAGGGCATCCATTGAGAGTCCCACGGCAAGGCCTATTAAAACGAGCAGATCCATGAATGCTATTTGTTCCTGTATCCTTGGGCCGACAAAGATAGCATTTCTGTGACGCTGTGCCGGAAGAGATTGAAAAGGAACACCCGGTCGAATGCCGGTCGGGCTGGGCCAGGATGCTCCAAATAGGCCAGCTCCGATTCTTTAGAGATATCTAAATCATCGGTAAAGATAATCAACCATAATTCCTGCGGCCCCCTGGAACGGTAGGCCGGAGCTTTCATCTCTTTGGCAATTATAACTGATTCAATTAGATAGGTTGCTACCTGAAGAGTGTGCCTGACTTCTGGCATCACTAGCTGTACTATCTCAATTCCAATCCATCTCTTCGGACCGACTAGGAGCCTGAAATCAGGAGCTTCGTCTTTTATGAGTTTTCCCTTTGGAAAATCAGTAAAATGATTTCTAAACCATCTGATAACCAGCCACTCCTGTTCAGTCTTGTAGTCCATGAGTCATTTCTCCAAACGCTGGTGTAGGCTGTTCACTTTCTTTAAAGCTGCTGAACCATACCAGGGATGTAACTCCATGACCAAACTGCCGAATTGAATGGCTGGATCGGTTTCGGTGAGGGTTTTAGCTTCTTCAATAGATTGAACATCAAAAACATAAATGCCGCGCAGCGAATCTTTGCCAAGAAATGGTCCGGCCAAAACCAGCTTCCCCTCTTCCGCTAATCGATTAATATTCTCCATATGAGCCTTTTGCAGATCTACTGCTGTGGCCGAATCGGCTGGCCGGTTGGGACCGGTCTTCAGAAATGCCATCACATAACGGCGCATCCCCCAATCATCAGCCCCCAACTCTACAGCCAACAGACTGTCATATTCGGTTTCTAAGGCCACGTTCTGTGTGCCGGCATCGGGTGTGGTAGCCTTTGGTGTACAGGAGGTTGCCACGGCTATCAGAATTAATAGTCTCGCTAATAGTTTCATTTTGAATAGGTTGAGATGAAGTATTGTTTAGCTACGCTGGTTTTCAGTCATCTTAATCACACGCTCCCGGTAAGTATCAGTAACCGGAATCTCCGGATTATTCGGGGCACTGAGCAGCGCGACATAACCCGTCCTGCTCTTCTTTAATAGCTTGATCTTGATAATATTAATCATGTAAGATCGGTGGCACCTGACGATCGGGAAGGAGGCCAACTCCTGCTCCAGCTTCTTGAGACTGGTTCTCAGTAGTAAGCGACCCAGTTGGTGATCATCCAGATAATGAATGGAGACATAGTTCTCACTGGCTTCGATAAAGATGAGGTCGTCGAGATTGATGGTTAACCTGACCTCCCCATTCTCATCCTGAAACCGGATAAACCGGGGCTTTCCTTCTTCCGATTTTTGCTGCAT
>JAAYIP010000106.1 GCA_012523435.1 Bacteroidales bacterium
GTAGGCGTAGGCAATAGCCAGATAATAATACTTTTTGTTGTTCACAAGCGTACGTATCCCCTCGGCAAAGAAATCCTCCGTCATCACAAAGGTATGTTCGATGCCGTCATCAGAGCCATCAACTTCAGTACGGGGCATATTAGCCAATAAATCGTCATCCCAGTTATAGTTAATAATCCGGGTAACTCCATCTCTCCTGTCACACTGAAAAACCTGCCGGGCCAATGCTGTATTCTGTTCAGTGGCATCATTCATGGAAACACTGGAGCTTTTCAACTGGAACACCTGGTAACCTTGGAAATCGTAATATGGGCTACAATCCGGCAAATTTGCGGGGCACACAATAAATGGGTCACGCTCACGATATTGCTCCATGAAATTGTTAGAGCTAGGTTTGTTCCAGATATGAAAGATCAGCTTTTGATCTTGTTCCACGATAGTTAGTTCCGGAGCGTCCGGACCGTCAACCACCTGGAAACAGTTTTCAAATAGTCGCTGAGCCTTCTCGTCGCTTTGCAGAACTTTATCAACGGAAGCGAGCAGGCCACCATCGTACGAACGAGCCCAGACCACGCCGACCGTAATATCATTAACAGCACCTGGTTCGAGGACGAACGGACCGGATGACTGGACAAACCGTCGATCGGCCGGCTCATTACCTGAAGTCTCTTCTGTCCAGATTGGCATTGGGATACCACCCTGCCCCCAGCCACAGGGGTCGCTTTCACGTGGAAACATAAAATCGGAGATTGGGCCTGATCCTCCTCCGGCGGGATGTCCATTACCAAAATATCTCATACGCTCATTATCCTGCCAATAGCCGCGCAGATAATTATAGAAGTGACTTGGAACTGATGGGTCGCCTGTAACACCACCCCCGCCAGTATAGTACACAAATCGTCGCATACCCCAGCGTTCATTGTCAACGATCCCATCACCGAAGTTCAGGCCGTTGATGTTTCCATTGAGGATACACTCGTTGCAAATAAGTTGTAACTGTTCATTATAGCTTGAACAGTCGTCTTTCCCGTTTGGATCTTGATAAGGACCCTCAAAGAAATCAAATCCAATGGCAGGCGGATTAGCTCCATAGGCAAAAAATTCGCCACTGCCATCAAAGCCATCTCCATTATAAAAATATCCAATCCCCTTTGAAACATGGCAACCTACATAATCATCCCCGGCATAACCAAGATCCCCATCACTATAGACCCCAAAATAAGTTTCAATCAGGGTATAGGTTGATCGGTTAATCAGGGCATAGTTATAGAATGACATATCGTTCAAGGCATCATTGGTGGAAAACTCAAAAGCCTGTGCACGAACCTCCATCCCGATGGCTTCTCCCGCCGGGCTTGAGTGAATATTTCCCCTATCATTATACACCCACCAAAGAGTACCGTCGCCATACAGACGCGGACGTCTCAATTCACGGGTGGTACCGCATGGAAGGATACCGTCTAGATCGTAGAAAGGATAGTCACCATCGGCAGGATTATAGATCCCGTCATCATTATTATCCCAGAAAGGAGCCAGATAGAAATCATATCCGGCAGCGGCATCGGCATGGGCCGGCCAATCGGTAATGATGGTTGGGATGGAATACCCCTTGAAGTTTTTTTCTCTGTCCTCTGGTGATGAATTATACCACTCTCTAAATGCATCTACCTGATAACGTGTGATTTCATAATGTCGATCATACTGATAGCAGACTTCAACATCAGTTGTACCACGTGCGTCACCGTGCATAATTAGCGGCCCCGGCCAGTAATTTCGGTCTCCTTTAAAAATGACGGCAGAAAGCTTCAGCTGGCCATTAACATCCGTACCTCCAATCCAGATCCCGCCCGAATAGAGAGAGGTCTTACCAGAGCCTTTAGGGATCTCGTATCCGGCGTTACCACCAGTGATATCAGTCCACAGAATCCCATCCATGTGGACCCAGGTACTAGCGTTGTTCAATGAGATTTGAGTAACAGTCTTCCCCAGTTGACATCCGGCCGTTAGTCCTTTTATCTCAGATTGACTTTTCTTGGTACTATCAGCTTTTCTAGGGTACTCCTTTGCCTCTGTGCTAAGAGTCAGCAGAAGAATTGGAATCAGGCAAACAAGAATTCTATTCATTGAAGATAATTAAAATGAGATCTCAATAATTTCGAGAAATAGCTGCCCCGATGGGACTGTTATGGCAACCTGATCCCCGACTTTCTTTCCAACTAAACCTTTACCAATTGGAGTGTTGATTGCAATCTTCCCCTCCTTAATGTTGGCTTCGTTTTCCGCAACAAGTGTATAAGTCATCATTGCTCCAGTCTTCGTATTTTTCAACTTCACCTTTGACAAGATCTGGACGGTTGATCGATCCAACTTTGATTCATCAATGATTCTTGCACTAGCGATTAAAGTCTGCAACTTGGAAATTCGCAATTCTAACATTCCCTGAGCTTCTTTTGCAGCATCATATTCCGCATTTTCGGACAAGTCACCTTTATCTCTCGCTTCCCCGATCTGTTTTGAAATCATAGGGCGTTCCACATTGACTAAATGATCGAGGTCATCCCGTAATTTTCGAAGACCTTCCTCCGTCATATACGTTACCTTTCCCATGGCTTTATTCTTTAATAAATAACAAAAAAAGAATCCCGTAAAAACGGGACTCTTTTTTTTGTCCTATATCAGGCAGTTAATTACATAATAATGCGTGCTCCTATTGAATGAACTCCTTGGAAAGGATCGGTATCTCTATAAGAGTAGTCGATAGAGAAAACAGAACCATTTTCCTTATTCAAAGGAACTCTTACAGAAACACCACCGGTAGGACCAGTAAAGAGGGATGTCCTAGATTGATAGTCATCCTCGAAAGGATTAACTCCATCTTCATAGACAAAACCTCCGCGGAGCAATAGGATGTTTTTGAAATCATACTCCAGTCCAACGTGAATTTGGTCTTTTGAGAAGGAGTTCGACGTAAACGCACCCATCAAAGTAATCCGCTGACCTACACCGAAATTGAAATCATAAGCGAGCCCGATTTTTACTTGTGTGGGCAGCTCAAATTCGGCCGAACGATGTTCAACAGTCATATCTACTCCGTTAGGAGGAACAACACCTCTGAAGGACAAGCCGTCGCCGGAGTATTTCATGGTTGGTCCAACATTTCGAAGGGTAATTCCGAAGTGCAATTGCCGCTGTGAACCAGTAACATACTGAATACCAGCATCAATGGCTACACCAGCAGTTTTCATGTCGGCTATGCCACCAGAGACAATTTTAACAACAGCACCACCATAGATACTGTTCGAGAACTCTTTCGAGAAAGATAGTCCGATCGTAGAAAACTTAGGATTGAAAGTACCCAAGCCACCTTCAGGATTATCAACGGTAGTGGTTTCGATTTCACCAAGATTCATGCTTTGAACATAAACCCCAAGTGCACCAGCGTCACCAACCTTTTGGACTAACCCAAACGAGTTCACTGATATATCAGTTCCCACGAGCCAGTTAGTATTAGCATAACCTAACTCGGTCCGGTTTATAAAAGCTGCACCGGCAACGTTAACAGAGAGTGATTCTAACCCGGTAATATTGGCGACATTAGCATCGCCCATACCACTCGAGCCAGCCCATGGATTGATCAGAAGTTCAGGTGCACCAGCCTGGCCAATACGCTGCTTGTTCCCGGCAAAAGAGGCAGGGGCAACAAGAAGAGCAATCAGGATCAGGCTCACTGTGTATTTTGCAAAGGTCTTCATAGTCTGAGATTTCTTTATTTGTTGATACATTGTTTGCTTACTACAGTGATTGTAAATCTTGTGGCCTCAGGGCACCAAACCATTTCACCACCTTCTCTCCGATGCCCGGGGCGTTGACGTGAATGATGTATGCCCCACTGGCAATCGGAATACCATACTGGTTCTTCAGATCCCAATCCAGGTAGGTCTGTTCGCTGTCCTTAGTAAAGCGACGAATCAGGTTGCCGTTTAATGAGTAGATCGAAATATCACAGGTCTTGGGTAGATTGGTAATCTTCACCCAGTTATCGAGCTGCGTTAATTCGTATCCTGAGCTTCCGTAGTACGGGTTTGGAACCACCCGGATCAAATCGAGGGCCTTTTTGGCGGTCTCAATATCACCCCGTTTGGTGGAAATCTTAGCCGTATTA
>JAAYIP010000107.1 GCA_012523435.1 Bacteroidales bacterium
ATGATGGGTCGGATCCTGAACACTCAGCCTCCAACCAACAGTTGGAGGCTATCCCAGGAGTGCATTTTTTCTGCCATAATCCAGCGCTTGGACGGAGTGCCAACCGGAACTTTTTAGCCCGTCAGGCGCGCTATCCTATATTGCTTTTCCTCGACGGAGATGCTGCGGTTGTTCATCCGAACTTCATTGAGAATTATCTTCAAATGGCAGATGACCACTCGGTTATTTGTGGTGGTACCGGCTATACGATTACCAGGCCAACGAATCCCGATCATCTGCTACGATGGAAATACGGACGAGCCCGGGAAGAAAAAACTGCAGCGGTCAGGCAGATACATCCCTGGAATTCGTTTTCAACTTTTAATTTTCTGATACCCTCAAACCTATTTTCTACCATTGAATTTGATGAATCGATATCGGGCTATGGTCACGAAGACACACTTTTCGGTTATCAGTTGAGAACCAGCAAGATCCCAGTGACTCATCTGGACAACCAACTGCTGCACATGGGACTAGAGTCGGCCTCCCAATTTCTTGAGAAAAGTCGGGATTCTGTACGTAATCTGGCGAACCTTTATCTTATGGGAAAGATCATTGAGGAGGATGCCAGACGTAATAAACTGATTAGAAGTTGGCTCGTAATCAAGCATTTTGGAGCTCGAAAAATTGTTACCTGGTTTTTTCGATTAACCCGTCAGCATATTGAGAAAAACCTCCTTGGAAAGAGGCCATCACTGCTTCTGTTCGACCTCTATAAACTGGGGCTAATCTGTCATTATGGCTGATCTTTCTTATCTTTGCGGGTTCAAAAAAAAATTGAATGGATCGTATTGAAACCAGAATCGCTAAAATAGCAGCACTGGCCTTGGCAGATTTATACCAGGCTGAGGTTATGTCCAATGATATTCAGGTGCAACCCACACGGAAAGATCAGCAAGGAGATTTTACCCTCGTGGTTTTCCCGTATACACGTTTCTCGCGTCGAAAACCGGAGGAGACGGCCTCCCAGATAGGAGATTACCTGAAAACTCATCTGGAAGAGATTGAACGCTTTGAGGTCATCAAAGGCTTTCTTAACCTGTTTATGAGCGATCATTTCTGGCTTCATTTTTTCAAGCAGATCGTGTCAAATCCAACCTTTGGCCAGGTAACCCCAACCAGCAACTCCCCACGAGTGCTGGTCGAATTCTCCTCTCCAAATACCAATAAGCCCTTACATCTGGGTCATATCCGGAATAATCTCTTGGGGAACTCGGTGTCGAGAATTATCAGCGCAGCCGGGTCTCAAGTGACGATGGTTAACCTGGTGAATGACAGGGGAATTCATATTTGTAAATCGATGATTGCTTGGCTGAAATGGGGTGATGGCATCACTCCGGAACAGTCGGGGAAAAAGGGCGATAAGTTGGTAGGGGATTTCTATGTCATGTTTGACCAAGCCTACAAGAAAGAGATAGCCCAGTTGATGGCATCTGGAATGACAGAAGAGGCAGCCAAAGCTCAGGCTCCCATTCTTTTGGAAGCACAGGATCTTCTCCGGCGCTGGGAGAAGGATGATCCAGAAGTCCTTCAAATTTGGGAAATGATGAACCAATGGGTCTATCAGGGTTTTGATGAAACTTACCGCCAATTGGGGATTTCGTTCGATAGAACATACTATGAGTCGCAAACCTACAAACTGGGGCGTAACCTGGTGCTGAAAGGCTTGGAGCAAGGGATTCTATATCAGAAAGAGGATGGTAGCATCTGGGCTGATCTGACTGACGATGGATTGGACCATAAACTGTTGCTTCGGGCCGACGGAACTAGTGTGTATATGACTCAGGATCTGGGTACTGCTCACCAGCGATTTGAAGAATATGGTTTTAATAGACACATCTATGTTGTTGGAAATGAGCAGGATTACCACTTCAAAGTACTCTCACTCATCCTAGGCCGCCTGGGTTTCGACTGGTCGGATCGTCTCTACCACTTATCCTATGGAATGGTCGAGCTCCCGCAAGGTCGGATGAAATCCCGTGAGGGAACCGTCATAGATGCCGATGATCTGATTTCCGAGATGATCAAAGGCGCCGAGCAAGTGTCGGGAGAATTGGGGAAATTGGAAGGCTTTCCGGATGAAGAGAAACAGCAGGTTTACGATCGAATCGCCCTGGGAGCATTGAAATACTATATTTTAAAGGTGGATCCACAAAAGACCATGCTCTTTAACCCGGAAGAATCGATCGATTTTAACGGAAATACTGGTCCTTTTCTCCAATATACGTATGTGAGGATTCGATCAGTAGAGCGAAAAGCTGCTGAAATGGGAATTACCCGTGCCGAAGGTTGGAAAGATGATTTCGTATTGGATGACCGGGAGAAAGTGATGCTGAAGCGGATTTACCAGTTCCCTGAAATCCTTGCTGAAGCAGCAAATACCCTTTCACCCGCCCTTATTGCCAACTATTGTTTTGATCTCGTGAAAGAGTTTAACCATTTTTACCAGCAGTGTCCGATTAGTAAGGAAGAGAATGCCCAAAGACGAAATTTCCGCCTGGATTTATCGGGTTTCATTGCTGGTCATCTACAAGAGAGTTTGAAATTGCTGGGCATGGAGATGCCCAATAGGATGTAAATAAACAGACAAAGAGATATGTTTGAGAACCTTAGCGAACGATTGGAGAAGTCTTTCAAATTATTGAAAGGACAGGGGAAGATCACTGAAATTAATGTGGCTGAAACGTTGAAAGAAGTACGCAGAGCTCTGTTGGATGCGGATGTTAACTACAAGACAGCCAAAGATTTCACGAGTACGGTAAAAGAGAAAGCGCTGGGGCAGGATGTGCTAATCTCCCTGAAACCATCCCAGCTGATGGTCAAAATTGTTCATGATGAGCTGGTTACACTGATGGGCGGAGAACAAACCGATATCAA
>JAAYIP010000108.1 GCA_012523435.1 Bacteroidales bacterium
AAGGCCACCAAAAAACGGACCTGGTACAACGAGATTGAACTCTCCTGGGTGGGCGACTATAACCCCAGAATGCGTAAGGTTTATGAACAGATCGGCGCTACTCAGGCCAAAAAGCATGTCACCTACCGATATATGATCGACCCCTCGGTGCCTTTCAGCCGTTTTACCAACGATGGTGGGAATAGTACCCTGCGACGTGAAGCCATCAAAAAAGAGTCGTAAAACCATATCATCCTTTTTGGTAAGGCTAAAAAAAGTTCTTATCTTTGCATCCCCTTCGGAAGAAATCGAGGGAGGTTGATAAGAAAAGTTAGGCGCCATGAAACAAGACATTCATCCAAAGAATTACAGATTGGTGGTTTTCAGGGATTTATCCAATGACTACACCTTCATCACCCGTTCAACCGTGAATACCCGGGAGAAAATTGAGGTTGATGGTGTGGAGTATCCGCTGGTCAAGATTGAGATCTCAAATACGTCGCACCCCTTCTTCACCGGTAAGATGAAGCTGGTTGATACGGCAGGTCGGGTTGATAAGTTCAACCGCAGGCTTGAGAAGCACATGGAAAAGCGACAAAAGAAGTAACGACAGCGATACAAACCCCAAGCCCCCGACCGGGGCTTTTTTTTGCAGATTCTAATCGTGGGAAAAAAGTTGGGAAATAATTTATTTTTTGATTTCGGAGACGATGATACCGATTTTGTTCCCCTCATTTCAGAAGGTAATGAGGAGGAGCTGAGTGTTGCTGAGATTCCGGAGACACTTCCGATTCTTGCACTACGGAATACCGTTCTATTTCCTGGAGTAGTGATCCCCATCACCGTCGGCCGTGAGAAGTCGATTCGCCTGGTTAAAGAGGCCTACAAACACAACAAGGAGATCGGGGTGGTTTCCCAAAAGGATACCTCGGTGGAAGATCCTGGATTCGAAGATCTCTACCAGGTTGGAACCATGGCCACGATTGTTAAGATCCTGAATATGCCGGATGATTCAACATCGGTCATCATTCATGGTAAGCGTAGGTTCGAGCTTCAGGAGATCACCGCTACTGAACCCTACCTCAGAGCAAGTGTCAAGCCTATCTCTGATATCAAACCAACGGAGAATACGCAAGAGTTTGAGGCGATCATTGGCACTATCAAGGATCTGGCGCTCAAGATTGTACAATATTCCTCCAGTATGCCGCAGGAGGCTAGCTTTGCCATTAAAAATATTGAGGGTGCAGGCTTCCTGATTAACTATCTCTGTTCTAATTCTGATCTGGGTATCGCCGAGAAGCAAGCCATGCTCGAAACGGATAATCTGCGGGATCGTGGCATCCGCCTGCTGGAACATCTGTCACTAGAGTACCAGAAACAGAAACTGAAGAAAGATATCCAAAATAAGGTTAAGCTGGAGATTGATGCCCAACAGCGAGAGTATCTTCTGAATCAGCAAATTAAAACCATTCAGGATGAATTGGGTGGTAGCCCGTTCGAACAGGAGGTAGAGGAGATCCGCCAACGGGGAGAAACCAAGGACTGGTCGGAGGAAACAGCGAAAATGTTCATCCGCGAAGTGGAAAAGCTGGAGCGGATCAATCCGGCCTCAGCTGAGTATTCGGTTCAGATCAACTACCTCGAAGTGCTTCTCGACCTTCCCTGGAATGAGGTATCGATCGATAATTTTGATTTGCGCCGTGCTAAACGTATTCTGAATCAAGATCATTCAGGCCTCGACCAAGTGAAGGAACGCATCCTGGAACACCTCGCCATCCTGAAACTGAAGGGCGACATGAAAGCTCCGATCCTCTGCCTGTACGGCCCTCCCGGCGTGGGGAAAACCTCCCTGGGGAAATCCGTAGCCCGCGCTCTGAATCGGAAATATGTACGGATGTCACTCGGCGGTCTTAAAGATGAATCAGAAATTCGCGGCCACCGGAAAACCTATATCGGAGCAATGCCCGGCCGTATCGTTCACTATATCAAACGGGCAGGCACCTCAAATCCGGTTTTTGTGCTGGATGAGATCGATAAGGTCGGTAATGATTTCCGGGGAGACCCGGCATCTGCCCTGCTCGAATTGCTCGACCCGGAACAGAACAGCACCTTCTACGATAACTTCCTGGAGATGGAGTACGACCTCTCTAAAGTGCTCTTCATCGCTACAGCCAATAATCCCTCCTCCATCAGCGCTGCCCTGCGCGACCGTATGGAGATGATCGAAATATCAGGCTATGTGGTGGAGGAAAAGGTGGATATCGCTAAGAAGCATCTGGTTCCCAAGCAGTTGATTGAGCACGGGCTCGCTGCCGACCAGTTCGTATTCCCGAAGGAGTCCATCGAATATATAATTGAAAAACATACGCGCAAATCTGGGGTCAGAGCACTGGACAAGAAGTTTGCCAAGGTGGTCAGACAGCTGACCAAACGGATCGCTATGGGCGAAGATCTTCCACAGGAAATTCAACCCGAAGCTCTGCGCGAGTATCTCGGATATCCTGAGGTGCTCAAAGATGAATACCAGGGGAACGAGTTCGCTGGAGTGGTGACAGGCCTGGCCTGGACCGAAACCGGCGGACAAATCCTGTATGTGGAGACCAGCCTGAGCAAGGGCAAAGGAAATCTGACTATCACCGGAAATCTCGGAGAGGTGATGAAAGAGTCGGCCATCCTGGCCCTGGAATACCTCAAAGCGCATGCCGGACGACTCGGGATCCCCGAAAATGTGTTCGAAAAGTGGAACGTGCATATCCATGTTCCTGAAGGTGCGATCCCAAAAGATGGTCCCTCTGCCGGTATCACCATGGTCACCTCCCTGGCCTCTGCCTTTACCCAACGGAAAGTGAAATCACAACTTGCCATGACCGGCGAGATCACCCTCCGCGGTCGAGTCCTGCCCGTGGGTGGCATTAAAGAGAAAATCCTGGCAGCAAAACGAGCCTCCATCCGGGAAATCATCCTCGCGGAAGAAAATAAAAACGATATCGATCAGATCAAGGCTAAATACTTAAAAGGCCTGGTATTCCGTTATGTACGAACGGTTCAAGAAGTCCTCGACCTCGCCCTGATGAAACAAAAAGTCAAGGACCCAATTAATATCGAATGATTTGCCCCTGAGCTGGAGAAAAATATTGCCCTACGACACCCTCTCCGGGCTTCAATATTTCCAGCTCTTCCGGTTCGGCTCCGCCTTCCTCATCAGCATCCTCCTGCCTCGCGCCGGACTGCTGCCGTCATCCGTGGGACTGTATGAGTCTTTCCTCTTTTTTGCTGGAATTGTGAGCTATTTCTGGCTCACCGGCCTGATCCAGGCTCTGCTACCTTTGGCGACAGGGAGAAAGAACTTATCAAATCAAGGTGCTGCAAATCAATCTTTAACAACACCTGGTCGTCCCTTTTTTAACGCTTTTCTCCTGCTGCTGCTTTTCACCGGACTGGCAGCACTTGCCTTGTGGCTTCTTAGCCCTTTACTCGGCCGCCTCCTCCAGCAGGAGCTCCCGCGAGAAATCACCGGACTGGTGATCCTTTACCTCGTCTCCTTCGCCCCATCCACCCTGGTCGAGTATTGGTACGTCATTACCGACCAGTCGCGTAAACTCCTGCGTTATGGCATCATCGCCTTTTCGCTGCAGCTCCTGCTCGTAGGAGTTCCCGTGCTGATGGGATTGGGGGTAAAGGCTGCCATGTGGGGTATGATCGCGGCAGGCGCCTTCCGAACAGTCTGGCTCATTATGATCTTATTCCGAAATGGGGATTTTCGGATCGACCTTACCTTCTGGAAGGAGTATTTATTGCTCGGTGGACCCGTGATTGTTAGTGTACTGCTCAGTGGATCAGCGCAATATGTTAATGGATTCATCGTCTCCGCCTGGTCAGATGCTGCCACCTTTGCCCTCTTTCGCTATGGGGCCAGAGAACTACCCCTGGTGGCAACCCTCGCCTATGCCCTGAGTAACGCTATGACAGCCATCATCGCCCGAGATGGAAGAGAAAAAGGCCTGCTGATGCTCCGCGAACGCTCGGCCCGCATGGCCTCCTGGATGTTTCCCCTCTCGATCCTGGTGGTGCTCTCTTCCTACCTGATCTATCCGTTAATTTATGGCTGGGATTATCTGGAGAGTGCTGGTGTAGTAAATTTGTTTATTCTGTTGATTGTTAGTAGGTTGCTTTTTCCTCATACCGTGCTCTTGGCCACCGGCCGCACCCGAATTTTAATGATCGCCGCATTGGTCGAACTGCTGACCAATATCGGACTTAGTTTGCTGCTAATCCGCCTGTGGGGAATACGGGGCGTGGCCCTGGCAACAGTAATTGCGTACTACCTGGAACGAGTCATTCTCATGATCTATACGAAAAAGAGCCTGGGCATTGCCGTTAGCACCTACACGAATACCCGAATAATGGTTGTCTGGACTACCTTGCTCTTCCTAGCTTACATCGTGGCGGAGGTGTTGATTTTCCCGATTGTGAGCGGTTAATTGGAAAACATTATCTTTACTTTCTATGGTTGCCCGTCCGTCCCTAACAAATGTCCAGCGGCTGATTATCCTGGGTGTCACTCTGCTGGTGGCAGGATTCAGTATCTGGTTCTTTAGCTCCATCGTTGTTTATATCATCGTAGCATTTGTGATTTCGATGATTGGAGAGCCTCTGGTAAACCTCCTACAGAAAATCCATCTTGGGAAAAGACATCTTCCAAGAGGTCTCTGTTCGTTGATAACCGTGCTCCTCTTTTGGGGACTGGCGTTCACGTTTTTCTACATCTTCCTGCCTTTGGTAGTCAATGAGATCAAGTATTTTTCCAATCTTGACCTGAACAGCCTGATAGCCAACCTCGAAGCACCCATTGGTAAGCTCAGGGATTTTCTTGCCGGTTTTAATCTGGTTCCGGTTGACTTCGACCTTCTGGCGTGGACACGCAACACTGTCGTAACAGCTATCGGCCAGGTCGAGTTTTCTGGCTTTGTTTCCAATGTTGCCGGGATCCTGGGAGATGCCTTTATCGCAATTCAGGCAATCTCCTTTATCTCCTATTATTTTATGCGGGAATCAGACCATTTCGCCGATGCTTTGGTACTCATCTTCCCTGAAGATAAGGAACAAAACGTGCGTAATG
>JAAYIP010000109.1 GCA_012523435.1 Bacteroidales bacterium
GTCCGATGATCCCTGCAGGGGAAGGAGATCAAGCCACCATTTCAACACCCGGTCCGATTTTGAAAAGAAGCGGTGTCCATCGATATACAGGCGATTCCCTTTGTAGTTGACGGGTAGGGATAGGCCACCAATGGCTTTCGTCTGTTCCAGGATCACAGGTCTGATATCAGTCCGTTCAATTAGTTCTCGGGCAGCAGTAAGTCCGGCCGGACCGGCACCGATGATTATGGCAGTTTTTTGTGGATTCATTTCTGAAGAGAACAAATATCGAAAAAGATCCCAGCTCACCCAAACGCCAAATAATCGTACCTTTGAGGTTTAATCAAACCACCTTGAGTTTTGGCAACAGGCAACAATAACAATCTTATTATCAAACATATAGAAGAATCTGTAACTCGTGGCCAAAGAATTAGTCAGGAGGAAGGTATTTTTCTCTTCGAGCATGCGGGTCTGGGGTATTTGTCAAAGCTTTCAACACTTGTCAAGAAGCGTTTCAGTGCCGACCGGGTATTTTTCAACCGCAACTTTCACATTGAGCCAACAAACATTTGCATTCACAGTTGTGTTTTTTGCAGCTATCGCAGGCGGATCAACCAGGAGGGAGCCTGGGAGATGACTGCTGATGAGATATTGGAGCAGATTGCAAAGCATGTAAGTAGCGGAGCCACGGAGGTTCATATTGTGGGGGGAGTTCACCCGCAGCGTGACCTAGAGTATTACGCTGGGTTGATCCGTAAGATCCGCACAAGTTATCCGCATCTGTTTATCAAAGCTTTTACCGCTGTTGAGCTGGATTTCATGTTCCGCAAAAGTCGGCTGAATCCGGCCGAAGGCCTAAGAATCCTGAAAGAGGCTGGTTTGGATGCCATCCCGGGTGGTGGAGCGGAAATTTTCGATGAAAAGCTTCGGGCCCGATTATGTCCGGATAAAACCGGATCAGCTGAATGGTTAGCCATTCACGAGCAGGCTCACCAACTGGGCATACCCACCAATGCGACGATGCTTTACGGTCATTTGGAAGATTATAGTCAACGGATTGATCATCTCCACCGTTTGCGGGAGCTACAGGACCAAACCAGTGGTTTTCAAGTATTTATTCCTCTAAAGTATCGAAAAGCCAACAATCCCCTGGGGGAAATAGGAGAAGTGAGTACGATCGAGGATCTCAGGAACTATGCTATCAGTCGCATTTTCCTGGACAACTTTGCACATCTGAAAGCTTACTGGCCGATGATTGGCAAGGAGGTTGCATCGCTATCGCTCTCTTATGGCGTGGATGATCTAGACGGCACGATTGAGGATACTACACGGATCTATTCCATGGCTGGTGCTGAGGATCAGAACCCTGCCATCACCACTGCCGGGCTTTCGGACTTGATTCGTCAAGCCGGATGGGTACCGGTAGAGCGTGACACCTTGTACAACACATTGACAATCTATTAACTTATAACCCTGGATAATTTTATCTTTGCCCCAGCGTTAATTATGATGCCTGCTGCGAGTTATGAAATCACCCGTGTTGAAATTCCTGGTTAGTCGACCCTTTTGGAAGAATCTACTTTTCGCTTTCCTGATTACCATCGTTCTGATTCTGTTGGTTAAGGTTAGCATCAGCCTTTATACCGGTCATGGCAAAAAGATCCGTGTGCCGGATTTTACGGGGCTATCCCTAAATGAAATTGACCAGATCGTCGCAGCATATGAACTTCTCTGGCTCATCCAGGACTCTATTTACCAGAAAGATGCTCCAGGCGGAACGGTTCTCGATCAATACCCTTTACCCGGATCCTTTGTCAAGAAAAATCGCAAGATTTACCTGATAGTCAACGCCTCAAAGCCCGAAATGATCAACATGCCCAAAGCGTACGACATGCCTTACCGTCAAGCAGAACGCTTATTAGAGAGCGCAGGGCTCTTCGTGGCTGCTACTGAATATGTTCCGTTTTTTGCCCAGTCATATGTCCTGGAACAAAAGTTTGAAGGGAAACCCATTCTAGAAGGTACACCTATCGAACAGGGATCAGGAATTACGCTGATTCTGGGCAGCGGTCTAAGCGATGAGAGGGCCCCAGTTCCCTTCCTTCTCGCGATGAACAAGCAAGAAGCCATGCAGGCAGCACTTGACAACCATTTTAACCTGGGCTCTGTTCGCTATGATCTATCAGTTCTGAATGAGCAGGATTCACTCTTCGCTAAGGTGTACCGGCAATTTCCCGAAGCTGATAACTCCGCACAACTAGGTTTCACCATTGATATCTGGCTTACTGCCGATTCCCTGAAGCTCATTGAACACTTGCAAAATATTGGCTCTGAGAATGATACACCAAACGATACGCTTGAATTCCAATAAGATTAGGATGAGACTCTTTCGAAATGGTCTGTTTCTGCTGCTCATCATGAGTTTGATAAGTCCGGCACTTCGGGGACAGGAGATGCTGGTATCATCGGGGCATAACCGGATTCCGGCCAACAATCTCTCAGAGGCCCCATTCAAAACCCTGGGATCAGACACGCTGCAGCTTCCGTTTGTGGACGACTTTAGCGGCACATCAGTCATTCCGAATCCACAGCTCTGGAGCGATCAGTTTGCCTATATTAACGGAGGATTCGCGCTGGAGAGTCCATCCTGGGGCGTGGCGACTCTTGATGCTATGGATGCCAATGGAGCCATTTACGAACATGCTACGGTGCAATCATTTGCCGCCGATCAACTCACCTCAAAGCCCATCAATCTGTTTTATCCTGGCGATCAATCGGTTTTTTTAAGCTTCTATTACCAACCCGGTGGCCTGGGCGATGCTCCTGAGCCTGGCGATTCCCTTGTCCTGGAGTTCTACTCGCCCAATCAACAATCCTGGAATTGGATCTGGTCGGTGCCTGGTTCAGCCTCCCACGAATTTAAACAGGTCATGATCCAGATTACCAGTTCACAGTTCCTCCAACAAGGGTTTCGATTTCGGTTCAGGAATTATGCTTCACTGGCAAACACCTACGAACCTAGTTTACAAGTCAATGCCGATCATTGGCATATCGATTATGTGTATCTCGCACGGAATCGCTCAGAATCGAATACTGACAGCCCAGATCTGACCCTCACAAAACCGGTCGGATCGCTATTAATCAACCATACGGCTATCCCATGGGAACACTTCCAGAATGTCGGCCTATCGGCAGTCAAAGTCACATTCCCTGTCTCCATAAGGAATCTCTCAAACACTCCAAGATATGGGACTCCCAGCCTGGAAATTCAATCACTCAGCGAAGGGGGCTCTCTCTTTGAACGGGAACTAAACCCTCTTGAAATCAGCCCCTTCGAATCGTTGGATTACGATGCCTCTTTCAATTACGGATTTACTGAAACCGTGCGCGACTCAGCCAAATTCCGTGTCATCCTACGACTCAACCAGATCGAATCCGATCTCATTCCAGGGAATGATACGTTGGAATCGCTTCAGGTTTTCAAGAACTACTATGCTTATGACGATGGCACTGCCGAAGCAGGCTACGGCCTGGTCGGTGAGGGAACAAAAAATGCCAAGATTGCCTATAAATTCAGAAACCTTAGCCCAGGCGACTCCCTCGTAGGAGTACAATTCTACTTCAACAGAAGTTTTGCCGATCAAAACAAAAAATACTTCCTGCTTGCCATCTGGGATGAAGTCAACGGTCAGCCCGGCAACCTCCTTTATCAACAGGAGGGATCCATCCCAGTATTTTCAGGAATTAACGATTTCCAAACCATTCCTCTCAGAACCAAACAAGCAATTCCGGCCATTTTCTATGTTGGCTTGATACAAACCACACCTGATTTCCTCAATCTTGGATTCGATCGAAACAATAATCATCAGGGGGATATCTTCTATAATATCAAAGGTACCTGGCAAAAAACCGGTTTTGAAGGATCTCTGATGATCCGTCCCCTGTTTACCACCCTCTCCACCAAAACATCGATCCCGGTATGGCCAGAGCACACGGAGGGAAAAACAGCGATCCACATTTACCCCAATCCCGTTCGCAACATCCTGACTATCAGCTCCACACCAGAAATAGGAAACTTGACTGTTTCAGTTTTTGATTTACAGGGGCGATTGATGCACGAATCAAGAGGAAATATTCGCCAGGTCAATCTAGGGCATCTGCCCGGTGGCCTCTATTTTGTGCAGATCAGCAATCGGTCAAAGATTCTGCTCAGGGAAAAAGTAATCCTTTCTCATGAGCAATAAAATGTGGCTCCATCTCGATGAGATTGAAGAACAGAGCGAGCTGTTTGAGCATTTCAGGTTTGTAGCAGATCCCGGTCAGAACCTTTTACGGATTGACAAATTCCTGCTTCACCGGATCCAGGACACTTCTCGGACAAAAATCAAGGCTGCTGCCGATGCCGGTTGTATTCTGGTCAATGATAAGCCAGTAAAAGCCAACTACAAGGTAAAGCCTGGGGATGTAGTATTGATCCAACTCTCTTATCCCCGCAAGGAGTTTACCCTAGTTCCTGAAGATATTCCGTTGGATGTAGTTTACGAGGATGAATCACTCCTGGTAGTCAATAAAAAGGCCGGAATGGTGGTCCATCCGGCCCATGGGAACTATACAGGAACTTTGGTTCATGCTCTGGCGTGGAGATATCGAGAGCTGGATATGTTTTCCCAGGAGGACAGTCGAGCCGGGTTGGTTCACCGGATTGATAAAGACACATCCGGCTTGTTGGTTGTTGCCAAGAGTGAGAAGGCTAAAAGCTTTCTGGGAAGACAGTTTCTGGAAAAGACGTCACACCGGCTCTACCAGGCTCTGGTTTGGGGAGTTCCAAAAGAGCCCACCGGAACCATTGAAGGACATATTGGCCGGAACCCTAAAAACCGCCAGACGATGCATGTCTTTCCGGACGGATCTCATGGCAAACATGCCGTTACTCATTATCGCATTCTGGAGGACCTTGGCTATATCTCATTGATTGAGTGTAGATTAGAAACAGGCAGAACTCACCAAATCCGGGCTCACATGAAGTATATTGGCCACCCACTCTTTAATGATGCGGATTATGGCGGTCATGAAATTCTCAAAGGGACCACCTTCTCCAAATACAAGCAGTTTGTTGAGAACTGCTTCAAGATTTTACCTCGGCAGGCCCTCCATGCCAAAGAGCTCGGGTTTACCCACCCCGAAACCGGTGAATGGATGTTTTTCAATTCCGAACTCCCGGATGACATGACTGAAGTGATCGCCAAGTGGAGAAAATACTTAAGCGGCAGGTCGCTCGAAGTTTAAAATTTTGCTGCATTTTAATAAAATTTTCATACCTTAGAGTTTGAGAGGCTTTTTGTGTTGATTTATATTACTCATTGAAAAACAAGCGCTTAAATATAGCCATTGTCGCTGGTGGCGATTCATCCGAGCGGATGATATCACTCCAGAGTGCTGAAAACATCCTATCAAACCTGGATTCTCGCTTGTACGAAGCACAAATCGTAGAGATTTCGAAGGCGGAGTGGAAGGTAAAGGAATCCAACGATCGTTACTGGCCGATCGACCGGAACGATTTCACGTGGAAGCCCAATGGGGTAGTTAGGCGGTTCGATGCGGTTATTAATTCGATTCATGGGCGTCCGGGTGAAAATGGGACGCTCCCTGCCTATTTTGATCTGATTGGCTTGCCCTATACAGGGTGCCGGCCTTTTTGTAGTAGTCTGACTTTCAGTAAATTTCATTGCAAGCAGGTTCTCCGGCACTCGGGGATCCAGATGGCTGATTCGCTCATGATTCGTCAGGGGCAAGCAGTGGATACTGATAAGATAATAGAACAGATAAAGTTACCCTGTTTCGTCAAACCCAACAATGGAGGTTCTAGTTGTGGAACATCCAAAGTAACGAAAGCTGACGAACTGATGCCGGCATTGGAGCAGGCATTTTTAGAGGACCGTGAGGTGCTCATTGAATCATTCCTACCGGGGACGGAGGTCACCTGTGGCCTTTTCAAGACTGGCACAGAAAGCCAGGTCTTCCCGATCACTGAGATTGTCAGTAAGAACTCTTTTTTTGATTATCAAGCCAAGTACACAGCCGGAGTATCCGATGAGATAACCCCCGCCCGGATTCCGGCCGAAACCGCCCGGTCCGTTCAGGACCTATCATCATTTATTTATGACGTATTGGACTGTCGAGGTCTGGTGAGGGTAGACTTCATCCTGGTGGAGGGTGAACCCTGGTTCTTGGAAGTCAATACCGTCCCCGGAATGAGTGACCGAAGCATCATTCCCCAACAGGCCGCAATTGCAGGACTAAGCCTTGACAAGCTTTTCAGCATCCTGATTCAGGATGCCATGACGCGGTAATTTTCATTAAAAAAAATTTTAGCCATGGTTAGAAAACACCTGTTTCTGGCCGCTCTCCTCATTATGGGAGTAGCCTTCCTGTCTTCCTGCGATAAGGAGGAATTATCCGGAAAGAAAGAGATCCTTGCTATGATTTTTGAGGCCAGCAAAAATGAGGATCTGTCGAAAAACGCAGTTGCAACAATTACCGGAACCGATGTTGTAACACACGTCCCCTTTGCAACTGATCTTTCGAAATTAATCCCTACAATTGAGATCTCACCTCGGGCAAGTATTAGCCCTTCAGGTGGTAGCGTTACTGATTTTTCCTCACCGAAAACATACACGGTAACCGCTGAAGATGGCACAACCAAAGATTTCACCGCCACGGTAGAGTGCGAACCTGCCCCTTATATCGGAACCTGGGATGGTGGCCCAATCTCTGTCAATGGAATTGGCCTGGTCAACGTGGAGCTCACCATGGATGAGGTAGGGAATATGACCCTCAAACTCATCGATGTGATCACCCAAGACCTTAAAACCATTTCCCTGAAAGGAACTTTTGATCCTAATTCACGAATAGGTTGCCATAATATGCTTCAGCAAACCCATCGGTGGATGAATGACCAATGGAGAGAGGAAGTAGCCACCCGGGTGTTCCAGTATGACCTACAGATTTCCGGTGGCATCAAATTCTATTATTGCCATTGTGACCCGTTCACAGAGTGGCTCTTCCAGATCGAACTCGCGAAGTTGTAGCATACAGGACTCCTACGGAAGCCCTTATTCACTACTCTTCAAGCCCCTGGCAACTACACACTAAGTTGCGGTCGCCAAAGGCATTATCGATCTTGCCTACATAAGGCCAGAACTTGTTCTCTTTGATCCATGGCAATGGATAGGCTGCTTTTTGCCTTCCGTATGGATGAGTCCAGGTATCACAACTGATGTGATTGGCTGTATGTGGAGCATTTTTGAGCACATTGTTCTCGCGTTCGGTAATCCCGGATTCAACATCGCTGATTTCAAAGAAAATAGAGATCATGGCTTCGATGAACCGGTCGAGTTCCTCTTTGGATTCACTCTCGGTTGGTTCAACCATCAGAGTCTCATGAACCGGGAACGAGAGTGTTGGGGCATGAAAACCGTAATCCATGAGCCGGCGTGCAATATCCGAGGTCTCTACCCCAGTCCGCTGCTTCAGATCGCGACAGTCGAGAATGCACTCATGCGCAACACGTCCGTTAGCACCTGAATAGAGAACTTTGAAATAGTCTTTCAAGCAGAAAGCCAGGTAGTTGGCATTAAGAATGGCCAACTTTGTGGCTTCGGTCAAACCATCCGGTCCCAGCATCTGGATATAAGCATGAGAGATGGTGAGAATCAATGCACTACCGTAAGGAGCAGAGGCAATGACTCCACCTTGTGATCCTCCCATGGGGACTACGGGATGAGTCGGCAAGAAATCAACCAGATGCGCAGCAACACCGATCGGGCCAACACCGGGACCGCCTCCACCATGGGGTATCCCAAAGGTTTTGTGAAGGTTCAGGTGACATACGTCGGCACCAATGAGCGCAGGTTTGGTCAATCCAACCTGAGCATTCATATTGGCTCCATCCATGTAAACCTGGCCTCCGTTGGCATGGATGATCTCAAGCATTTCACGGATTTCAGTTTCAAAAACCCCGTGAGTTGATGGATAGGTGATCATGAAAGCTGAAAGATTGGCCGAATGCTCCTTCGCCTTTGCCTTGAGATCCTCAAGATCCACATTACCACGATCATCACATTTAACTACCACTACCCGTCCACCGGCCATGACAGCGCTAGCGGGGTTAGTACCGTGAGCCGAAGCTGGTATTAACACAACATTGCGGTAACCTTCGCCTCTCGATTGGTGGTAGCGGTTGATAACCGATAGCCCGGCATATTCTCCGGATGCGCCGGAGTTTGGCTGGAAGGAGATCGCCTTAAAACCGGTTATTTCACACAGCGCATCGCCTAATTCATTGATTATCTGTTGATAACCTTGAGCTTGATCAATGGGTACAAACGGATGAATATCTCCAAATTCCGGCCAACTTAAAGCGAACATCGAGTTCGCCGAGTTGAGCTTCATCGTACAGGATCCCAGCGGAATCATCGACTGTGTCAGGGATATATCGCGCTGTTCCAGCTTTTTGATATAGCGCATCATCTCCGTCTCTGATTGATAGCGGTTGAAGCAGAGCACACCCATGAAGTCTGTCTCCCGGGCAAACTCACGATCAAAACCAGCCGAATCGACGAACTCAGCGACCGGATTAACTGGCATGCCAGCAGCTTCGGCAAAAATCGCCAGAATTTGATCAATCTCCTTTTCATCTGTCAGTTCATCCGTTGACAAACCGATGGTATCATCCTCAAAATATCAGAAATTAAACTTATTACGCAATGCCAGCTCCTTGAAGCGCTCCAGCGTAACATTCTCCGGCAGCACGATTCTCAGTGTATCGAAGTAATCTTTGTTTTCCTGAA
>JAAYIP010000110.1 GCA_012523435.1 Bacteroidales bacterium
GGTGTGAGGTGTGAGGTGTGGAGAAAAAGTAATATTTTGGGTTCGATTTTATGTTTATGAGAACAATCTTCCTATTCCTATTTGTTTGCGTTCTGGGGAACGCGGTGCTGGGACAAAAGGTCCTGGATAACCCGGGTGATCGGGATCGTGAGTATCTGGCAGGATTGCCAAGGCTGGTAGTGCCAGAAAATCAGCGTACTAAGTCACTGCCCATGATGGTGGATAATACCCTGGAAAAGTGCTTCCCAGAGATCTATTCACAAGGGGTGTGGAATTGTAACCAGGCAGCATCCGTGTGGACTATGTTCACCTACGAAATTAACTACCTGCGAGGCCTCGATTCTAAAGTGATCTCTAATTGCTATTCCCCAATGGCCGTGTTTAACCTCCTAAACTACGGTCAGGCCGGCCAAGGTGTCTCCTATTTCGATAGCTGGGAGGTCATCCGGGCTAACGGAATCCCCGGCCATTCGGATTTCTCTGCGTCAGAACAGGAGTCGCATCCCTGGATGAACGGCTACGAACGTTACTACAGGGGCATGAAAAACCGCATCAGCGACGTGTTCGCCATCGAGGTGGGTTCCCCCGAAGGCCTGCAAATTCTTAAGCAGTGGCTCTATAACCATATCGAGGGATCACAAATCGGCGGACTGGCAAATTTCCAGATCGGATCAGGTGATATGGTCATGTATCCCATCCCAATGAACCAGGGACTGGAACAGGAGGGCGCATACATCATGACGGCCTTCGGACCAGGCGTGGGTCACGCTATGACCTTCGCCGGATATAACGATGAGGTGAAGTTCGATTTCAACGGCGATGGCCGCTTTACAAACGATGAGGATATCAACGACGACGGTGTGGTCGATATGCGCGACTGGGAAATCGGCGCCATGCTGGCCGTCAACTCCTGGGGCCCCTGGTGGGCTAACCAGGGAAAAGTGTGGGTAATGTACCGCCTCCTCGCTGAACCCCCCGCTAAAGGCGGAAGCTGGGAGAATTCAGTCGTGGTGATCCGCGCTAAAAAGAAACATCTCCCCCTGCTAACAGCCAAAACTAGCATCACGTATAACTACCGCAATAGGCTGAAAATTCAGGTGGGAATCGCATCCGACCTGTCGGCTACCGAACCGGAAAAGATCCTGGATTTCCCCTTCCTTAACTTCCAGGGCGGGAGCTTGCCTATGCAGGGAATTACTACCCCCGGGGGCGATAATATCGAGCTGGGAATCGATATCAGCCCGATAATCAATGAGTTCCCCGAGAATGGCGAGGCCAGAATCTTCCTCGAAGTGATCCAGAAAAGCCCCTCCGGTACGGGCACCGGCCAAATCAATGGCTTCTCGATCGTGAGCTATATCAGCACCAATACCGAGTTCCGCTCCGAAGAGTCGAACGTGCAAATCCTTCCCAATACCACAACCCGACTCTCTGCTGTCGTGAATATCACCCCGCCAAAACCAGCGATCACGACTACCAGCCTCCCGGAAGGATCCGTCGGCGCCTATTACGGCACCACCATACAGGTTGCCGGCGGAGCCCCGCCCCTGGCCTGGAACAACCTCGACAACACCTACCAGGAGCATCCCCTCGATGAAACAATCTCCTTCACCGGCGGTACTAAAGTGCTCCCCGATCCCTGGTTCGCCTACGTCACCCGCCAACTGCCTTTCGAAATATCCCTCTTCGGAAAATCAACTAACCAAATAACCATCCACGCTAACGGCGGTATCATCCTCGGCAATCACTACGTCAGATATCCCTACGCAATCAATAACTGGCTCCCGATATACCAAAATAACGGCTTCTTCCCTTTCTTTGGATCCCTTTTCTATCCTGATGATAACTACGGCGTTACATGGGAGACAGTCGATAACGAACTGATCGTCCGCTGGAACGCCAGCCTCGACACCCTCCGCCACCGCCCGGTTACCTTCGCGGCAAAAATTAACCCGTCAGGCGAGTGCCAGTACTATTACGGCGATATGGAAGTCAATGGCAGCGATTCCTGGATCTCCGCCCTCTCCGGCGGCGACTGGAAAACTTGCTACTTCCTCAACCATAATTTTACTGCCATCCAAAATCATGCTGCCTACCTCCTCGAACCAGCTACCCTGCCTCCCGGCCTGACCTTCTCCCCCGAAGGCCGAATCACCGGCACCCCACTGGAAAAAGGCGAGTGGACCATCCCACTGATCGTCACCGACGCCAACGGATTGCAGGCAAAAACAAACCTCCAACTGATCATTAATGGTGGTAGTTCTGTTGATAATGAACAGATAAACAGCAAGATAGCAATCTATCCAAATCCGATCACCCAATCTTGCTGGATCGAAACGGAAAATACGCGCGCCGGTGAAATGATCATCACGATCTACGACTTCTCAGGTAAAAACATCCTCACCAAACAGTACGCCCTGCCCGAGGGTCGGAGCCGAATACGATTGGACGAGATGAATAAGCTGAGATCAGGAGTCTATTTTTATCAGACTACCGGCGTAGCTTCCGGGTCGGGAAAATTGACCGTCATCCGATAAAGCCTGTCAGTCAATCGGCTGACCTAAGTTGAAGCCTACCTGAACCTGATGACTGCTGAACTGGTTCGGTACGGCCGTTCCGAGGGGAACAGAAAATAGATATCGTATCGATAAATTGTCGAACCGAATACCGGTGAAGAAGTCTAACCCTTCTTGCCAACGATAGCCGGCTCCAACCTGAAATCGATCGCGATAATGAAGACTAGTATGAATGTCTCCCCGTAACCCGCTGTAAACGTTGTATTTAAGCATGATCGTCGGCTCAATCAGAAAATCCTGCCCCACCGGAATATATCCCCCCGCATAGGCGTAAACAGATTGCCGTAAATCGGGATTCTCCATCGGAGAAAGATGATCGGGGTTGATCAACTGACGATTCATGATCAGGGAATTAATCATCTGAATGCTGGAAAGCCCCAGGTAAAGCCGCTCCGAATAATAGTGTATCCCCGCATTGACATCGAAAATATTCGCCACCTCTGTGCCCCCAATCAACCCGGGATCTAGGAGGCTCGGATCCGGAAATACTAATCCCGATTTGTTTATCCGATACTGAAACATCACCGGAGCAAGTCCCAGTGATAATCGACCATTACCTACCTCTACATGGTACGCGTAGTCGATGTGGATACCGGTCTGACTGACAATGCCATAGGAGTAGTTGAAAAACCCTCCGCCCAAACCTACCCGGCTGTAAGTATTGCTCCCCTTGTTTCGAAATCCCCGGGGATTGTAAAACTGTTTTTTCGATACCACCCGGCTGTGATACGTGACCGACTGGGAAGATGGTGCCCCGCGCCAACCCATCCATTGCTGCCGAGTGCTGAGGTTCAACGGCGCATACCGCTCGCTCCCCGCAACAGCCGGATTCACCAGGAAGAGGTTCGACAGATAGTGATCAGCCAACGGATGAACCTGCGCCCGACCGCCCAACGGCAACATCAAGAGCATCAAAGCCCAAAATACCAAGATGATATGCCCGCGTTCCTGTTTCATCGAATGATCGTAACCGTGCCAGTCATTGGTTTTAATCCAGGTTCTACCCGGATCAGATAAAAATAGGTCCCCTGAGGTACTACCCCGCCACTCAGATCTCTCCCATCCCACGGCTCGGGATACCCTGTGGCCGATTCCCAAAGAATGCGGCCCGACCGGTCATAGATGAAGACCTGGCTCAAGGGCTTGTTATTCAGCAATTTAATCTCCCACCGGGAGTTGATGTTGTTCGACTCCGGCGCAAAGGCCGTGGGAATCAGGATCATCTCTTCACCCGCTTCCAGATGGATCATGCCGTTCGTGTTACAGCCATTAACATCGTTAATTCGGAACAGATAAATACCCGGACTCAGATAGCGCAGGCGCGAAGTGGTGTCCGAAGTAGTCCATAATACATCGTAAGGCTCTGTGCCACCCCGAATATCCAGGATGATCTCTCCATCTGTACACTCCCCACAGGAGGGCAAAACCGTCTGATATCCAGCCTCTAGCACCTCAGGTTCGTGCAACCGTACCTCGTCGGGATAGGCCTTCACACAAGCAGAATCTTCCCGAATAACCAGCTGATACCCTTCACTTCCCCCTAATCCCTCAAAAAGTCCCTGATTATCAAGAAAAACCTGGCCCCCATCAATCGAGTACTCGTAAAAGGCTCCTTCACCTTCCGGAATGATCTGAATCGATCCGTCATGATTGCCGTTGCAAGAGATGTCTTTGGTGATGATCTCTCTGAAAATCAGCTTGTCAGGATCATTAACCCGAATGTTCACATCCTCACTGATGCCAACGCAATTCAGCTTCTTCACTTTCACCGAAAAGTTGCCCGTGGCCGTCACCGGAAGAATGCGCTCGTCCCATGCAGACATCATCTCATCGGAGTTGATGATCCACTCATACGAGTCTTCTTCCCCGGCATCAAGCTCGACGGTCTCACCCTTGCACACAATCCGGTCAATGCCCAAATTCACCTCCGGAACCGTATTAATGACCACCTGCGTGGTGTCGCTCGATGGACAACCGTTTTGGTCTATAACATTAAGAATCAATTCGTTAATGGAGGTGCTAACTTCAATGAAACTAGTGTTTTCGTTCGTACTCCACTCCCATGAAGTGTACTGGTCGCCGCCAAAGATCTGAAACATATCGCCTTCACAACCGATCCGCGGAGGACCCAGATCAGGCTTCTGAACCTGGTGAACCTCCACCGTATAGGTGCCGTAATTGGAACAGGGATTTCCGTTAATATCCACCGAGTAACCCCTGACACTATAAGTGGTGGTTACCGCTGGCGCCACCGTAATCTTCGGGTCCGTGATGGCAGTGGTGTCTTGCCACTCAAAAAATTCCGTCCCGCTGGCAGTGAGCACAACCTTAGTGCCGGGACACACCGGCCCGTCAATCGAGGGGGTGATGGTCACCTCCGGTGCCCCCTCTTCCGAAACGGAGATCTTCTTGGTGATGGCACAATCAGTCTCGATCGAGACAATCTCCACCTCATAAACCCCGCCATAAAGCTCCGAGAGCGTGTTACTCAATGAATCCGGATAGCCGGTCCAGTAATACTCATAATCGGATTCATCGCCTTTCATCAGGATCTGAATGGATCCGTTCTTTTCGCCGCAGACCGCATTATCCACCAGGATCTCTTCAACCTCCGGCAGGGGCGTGCTTACCACTTCGGTTGAATCACGATTGACGCATCCATTATAGTGCTGAATCTCAACATAATACTTGCCTGGCTGAGATACAGTACGATAGCGCTCCAGACTTAAGTTCGGGTTATCCTGCCACCGGTAAAAAGCACCATAACCTGCGTCTAGCGTCACATGAGAGCCCATGCACATCGGGGTGATATCCTCAAAATTGGGTTCTGGGAGTGGATGAATGGTGATTTCGCGACGGTGGAATGTGTCACCGCCCTGGAAAACCTTCATCTGCACGATATAGTTTCCGGGCTCCGGAAAGGTGTAATGGCCAACCCATTCATCATCAACGCGGGCATGGTCGAGGAGAATATTTCCGGTGGAGTCGTAAATCGCCCACTCCGGGGGTTCTGATACATACGTTCTAGTAGAGAGGTAAAAGATGGTCTCGTCACGGTAACAGATGTTCTCATAATAGAACTCTGCCGCCTTGAAAAAGTCGGGCAGGAAGGTGGGCAGCCCGAAATAACCCCGACCCCCTACGCCGGTTTCGTTGTCGATGAGGCTGGCGCCTTTTTCCTGATAATTGCAATCCGCTTGAATGGGCGACTGGATAACCCCGAGGTACTGCTTTCCGGAAATCGTGACATAAATTTTGCCGTTGAAGGCCAGCTGCATGGCTCCACAGATGTTCGATTCATCGCTGCGGAGGATCTTCACACGATTCCGGATGCTCTCCTGGTCTTGCTGTTCCAGGCTCCACTGGTAAATCATCCCACCCCTCCTCGTGGATCCGTAGAAATAGTTGCTGGTGGGCGAAAACTCTACCCCGTAAGCCATGAACAAAGGCTCGTTTGGACGGGCGGAATCACCGGCCGGCAGATTGGCCAAGAAGGCTATGTCCCCAGTGGAATTGTCAAAAGTGAAGAGCTCAAAACAGTTGAGAGCCCCAATGGCTACGGCCAACAGATCGCCCCGAGGTGAGGATTTCAAGTATCCGGTGGCGCCAAAGTTATGAATATCACCAGGTTCCGTATTCCGGTGCACGGCCCCGGCAGCAATGCTCTTCTCTAAGGTGATGGTGCTGCTGGTCAGCGAAAATACATGAAACAGATTGTCTTCCCAGCCGTGCGCAATGATCCAGTACGACTCGTTGTCACGGTGCTTCACCGCCGTGATCTTCTCCGTGCTGTTCGCTAATAGGGGTACATTTTTTTGAACCACATCACCCAACCGGACATTTCTGAGCATATCCACTATGCTGTATTTCAGTCCTTTACCAGGATTATCGCTGGTGCCCACCTCGTCCACGGTGAAGATGTAATACTGAGTGGGATCGGAGGATCCTGGTCGGGGAACGACAATCGACGACTGCGTAGCGGAAGTGTGTCCGTGCAATCCAGTACCATTGCTCATAGGCTCATGGTTGCGGTTCCAAACGGTCATCCCATCGGTATAAAAAAGCAACCGGCCGGTGCTGTCGCAAATGGTGGCAACACCCTCCCGGGTGCTGATTTCTCCATCGGTGAGTGGTTCGGGGAAATGCCTGTTGAAATCGAGACCGGCATTTTCACCAAAATACCATATAGCCCCCTCTTTTTGAGCTAAAACATGACCCCAGGGAAGGAAACTAAGAAGAAGTATCGCTGATAAAATGAATTTGCGCACTGTGCTGAATAATCCGCACAAATATGGGATTTTTTCGGTAATGAGGCGGATCAGCAAGCATCCTCTAAAATCAGGATTATTGAAAAACCTTGCTACTTTTGCCCGGATTCGACCCATGATGAAGCATTTACTAACGGCTATCCTGATACTGGTCACGGGGCTATCGCTTCGGGCACAAGAATCGGCACCCTTCCCGCTCTACCCCGTGCCGGAAGCATACTACCTGAAAAGCAACCCCACACTTCCGCATAAAGTGGATAACTCCACTCTTCCATTTTTCCCGCCAGTATTTAACCAATTTGGATATAGCTGCAACCAAGCCTCCAGTGTTGGCTATGTGTTCACTTATGAGATCAACCGGGCCCGCAGAGAGGTCGCTGATGCCCCTGAACGACTCTATTCGCCGGGGTTTACCTGGAACCTGACCAACAGCTCCAATTCAGGCATTGGAGTCAGCTATTTCGATAGCTATGAGATCGTCAAAGCCGCCGGAAATCCCAATAGCATCGATTACCCATACTATCATACCCATACCGGAATCTGGATGTCGGGCTATGACCGTTACTACCGCGCTATGCAAAACAGGATCCTGGTGAACTACTCCATCCCCGTGGGAACGCCGGAAGGGTTGCGGATCTTCAAACATTACCTGCACGACCATCTCGATGGCAGCGCCGAGGGCGGAATCGCCAGTTTTCAGATCTCCTCCGACGGTATCATCATGGATTTTGGCCGCGACCCCGAAACAAATCAAACCGTACCAATAATCCGGTCGTACGGAGTGTATGTCGGTCATGCAATGACCTTTGTGGGTTATAACGATTCAATCCGGGTCGATCTTAATAATGACGGATTGTTTACTAACGATCTGGATATCAACAATGACGGGGTAGTGGATATGAGCGATTGGGAGGTCGGTGCGCTGCTCGCCGTTAACAGCTGGGGCGACTCCTGGGGAAAAGAGGGTAAGTCGTATGTCCTCTACAGCGTGCTGGCACGCCAAGGCTACCAGGGCGGCATCTGGAACCGGTCGGTTCAGGTGTGTAAAGTCCTGGAGGAGTACCACCCGCAACTTACTATGCGCGTAGTCATGCGCCATGAGTCGCGCGAGAAGTTCCGCATCCTGGCCGGATGCTCAACCAACCCGGAGGATACCCAGCCTACACACTGGATCAATGTGCCCCTGTTTAAGTTCCAGGGCGGAGATAACCCCCTGCAAGATGTGGAAAACCATTCGGACCCCGACCGCTTTGAGTTTGGACTCGACCTGAGCGAACTCCTCACCTGGCTCAACCCTGCTCAGCCGGCCCGCTTTTTCCTGGTCGTGGAGGAGGATGACCCGCATAATGAGGCCGCCGGACGGGTGGATGAGATCTCCATCATCCATTATGGAGAAGATACTACAGAAATAGTTGGAGATCAAAGA
>JAAYIP010000111.1 GCA_012523435.1 Bacteroidales bacterium
GGATAATCGGCATATTTTGGAGCTGACCCGTGAGTAGGTTCAAAAACAGCTACCTCTTCACCCAGGTTGGCAGAGCAGGCGAAACCGAGGCCACCGATCAATCCGGCAAATCCATCGGAAACAATATCACCAAACATATTGCCAGCAACAATAACTCCATAATTTTCAGGATTTTTAGTCAGCCACATCATCTGGGCGTCGATGTTGGTATTCCAAAGCTCAATCTCCTGATAATCTGCCTTCTGCATCTCCTGAGCCATTTTGTACATCATGCCCGAAGTCTCTCGAATGACGTTTGGCTTTTCGCAGACTGTGACTGATTTATAGTGGTTTTTCCTCGCATAGTCGAAGGCTGCACGGAGAATCCTTTCCGTATATTTTTTGGTAAAAATTCGCGATGAAATGGACAAATCTTCCTTAGGCACTGAGCCATAGTTCTTTTTGAAGGTTTTGTGGGTCAAAAATGCCCGATAAACCTCTTCCGGCGGATTGCTCCATTCAACGCCACAATAAAGGCCTTCGGTATTCTGACGGAAAATCACCACATCAACCTCGGGCTCCTCAATGGTATTACCAACTCCCCTCCGAATGAAATTCAGGGGGTTGCCCTTGTAGGTCTTACAAGGCCGGATGCAGATGTCCAGATCAAAAAGCTGCCGCATCCCAACAATTGGACTGGAATAGACCAGCCCCTGGCCCTGGAGATGAGAAGCCAATTCGGCGGCGGCGGCATCCTTAGGCTTGGAGGTGATAGCTCCAAACAGACCAATCTTGTGTTCCCTCAAAGCATTGATCGTCCGCTCGGGCAACGGATTTCCCTCGTTTTTCCAAAACTCCCATCCAATATCAGCATGGACATAATCAGCTTGAAAACCAGCCTTATCCAGCACCTTAATGGCAGCCTCCAACACCACTGCCCCGATTCCGTCTCCGGGCATGGCTACAATGGTTCGTCTCGACATTTTTACTATTTTTTTGGTTAATAGATTGTTTGCAAAGGTCCAGGTAGTAAAGATAGCAGTTAAATATTAGATGCTATCTTTACGAAAGAGCAAAGCATCATGACTCAATTTAACAATCTTCAACCCAAACCCATTTGGGATTTCTTTTCACAAATTTTGACCATTCCCCGGCCTAGCGACCAAGAAGAGCTTGTTCGGGAGCACCTGATCGAGTTTGCCCAAAACCGTGGACTGGACCATGAAGTTGACTCCGCTGGAAACCTGATGATCCGGAAAAAGGCTACTCCAGGCATGGAAAAAAGACAATCCGTATGCTTGCAAAGCCATCTCGACATGGTTTGCGAGAAGAACTCCGACATCGATTTCGATTTTCTAAAAGATCCGATTCCCGCTTATGTCGATGATGATGGTTGGATTAAATCACGCGGAACTACTCTTGGTGCCGATGATGGCATCGGTATTGCTGCCCAGATGGCCATTCTTGACTCCCATGATATCGCTCACGGGCCCCTGGAGTGCCTGTTCACCGTAGCAGAAGAGACTGGCCTGACGGGTGCTTTTGGCCTTGGAGAGGGATTGATCAAAAGCCGAATTCTCTTAAATCTGGATTCAGAGGATGAAGGAGAAATTTTTATTGGATGTGCCGGCGGAATCGATTTGACAGCCTGGCTGACATTTGAAAAAGTTAACACCCCAGCGAATTCCGAAGCCTTCGCAGTAACGGTGACTGGCTTGCGAGGAGGTCATTCGGGAGATGACATACACAAAGGATACGGCAACGCTAACAAGATCATTAATAGGTTTTTACGAATAATAAAAGACCAACTTAGCGCCTCTTTGCACGATCTGGAAGGCGGAAATCTCAGAAATGCGATCGCCCGCGAAGCCAAAGCTATCATCACCATCAACAAAAAAGATGAAGCGCAACTATCTTCCCTGTTTGAAGAGTTTAAACAAAACATGCATAAAGAGAATCCGGTGACTGAACCGGAGCTGACCCTCGAACTTAGCCATCATTCCCTACCCGATCAAGTGTTGGGGGAGAGATCATTTGAGCAATTAATCAATGCGATCTCCGCATGTCCCCATGGAGTGCACGCCTGGAGCCAGACCATGCCGGGAATGGTCGAGACTTCTACCAACCTCGCCGCTATTCGAATGGAAGCCAACGAAGTCAAAATCACCACCAGTCAGCGAAGCTCCCTAGAATCTGCCAAAGAAGATATCAATCAGATGGTCACCTCAGTCTTTAGGTTAGCCAATGCCCGCTGCCAGAAATCAACCGGGTACCCGGGATGGAACCCAAATCCGGACAGCCCCATCCTGAAGATTTCTAACGAGTCCTATCAAACGCTTTTCGGGACCAAGCCACAGATCAAAGCTATCCACGCCGGGCTCGAATGTGGACTGTTCCTGAAAAAGTTCCCCGATTTAGATATGATCTCTTTCGGCCCAACCATTAAAGGAGCTCATTCACCGGATGAAAGACTGGAAATCAGCACTGTTACAAAGTTTTGGGAGCTACTCATTGATATCTTAAAACGTATTCCCAATGCCTAAACCACTTTTCGTGGAGCAGGATCCGTATCTCGAACCCTACCGACAAATTTTGGCAGGCCGGCTTGATAAGATACTGCTCAAAAAGAAGGAGTTAGCCAAAGAGAAAAGTCTTCGGGAATTTGCTGATGGGTATCATCGGTACGGACTACATCAAACCCCTGATGGTTGGCTCGCGCGCGAATGGGCGCCCGGAGCCACAGGTATCTGGCTCACAGGAACCTTCAACGATTGGAAGATCCAGGATCAATATCGATTCAGAAAAGGTGCTGATGGAAACTGGGAGTTGAAATTAAATCCTGAAGACCTTCACCACCTTGATGAATATAAATATTTTATCTCTTGGGCCGGTGGCGGTGACTTCCGTCTGCCACTCTGGGCAAAACGGGTGATTCAGGATGAAGTGAC
>JAAYIP010000112.1 GCA_012523435.1 Bacteroidales bacterium
AAAACCGTGCTCCTGGGAGTGGCTGTGCTGGCTGCCGGTATCCTCCTGTTTGGAAAGACAGCCTTAATGCATATGGAAGGTAACGACCAGGATTCATCGGATAATCTGGCCGAACATGTACAGTCCATTTCAAATATCAGCACGGATGCTTCAAACCTGGAAAGGCTAAACCGGTGGAGCTGTGCTCTGCGAATGTGGACCGATAAGCCTATCTTTGGATTCGGCCCCGGAACTTACATGTTCCAATATGCCCCATACCAGAAATCCAGTGAAAAGACGATTATCAGCACCAGTGCGGGAGATGGAGGGAATGCCCATTCAGAATATCTCGGACCGCTGAGCGAGATGGGCGTGATAGGCGCTCTGCTAATGATCCTGTTGGTAGTTGTATCGATCGTTACCGGAGTAAGAGTGTACCACAACCAAACAAAGCCGGAATACCGTATGGTGGCCCTTGTGCTGGTGGTGGCTTTGGTCACCTATTTCGTTCACGGAATCCTCAATAATTTCCTCGACACCGATAAAGCATCCGCCGGTGTGTGGGGATTCATGGCCATTTTAGTGGCCCTGGATCTGAAAAAGGACCGAGAAAACTCCTGATTATTCTTTTACCCGCTCCATGTAGGAGTTGTCAACCGTGTTGATGCGGATCTTGTCTCCTTGATTGCAGAAAAGAGGAACCATGATGGTGGCGCCTGTTTCAATGGTGGCCTGCTTTAGTGATGATGTGGAAGAAGTATCACCCCGTACACCCGGTTCAGTATAGGTGATCTCCATCACTACCGTGGGAGATAGTTCGGCATATAACGGCGTCTCCGTATCTGCGTGAACAACCATCTCAACTTCCCCGCCCTCTTTTAACAGGTTCACATTGTTGATCAATTCCTCAGTGATGCTGATCTGCTCATACGTTTCGCGATGCATGAAATGATAGCCCAGGTCATCTTTGTATAAAAACTGGTAAGGACGCCTCTCTACCCGGGTTTCATTAATCTTGTGGCCTGCAGTAAAGGTGACTTCGTTTGTGCGGCCAGTGGTGATATTTTTCAATTTAGTCCTGACAAAGGCCGGGCCTTTGCCGGGTTTGACATGCTGAAACTGAACAATCGTGTACAGTTGATCATTGTACTCAATACACATTCCATTACGGATATCTGCTGTAGTTGCCATAAAGAAAAATTTTGCTGCAAAAATAGTTGTTTTGGGAAATATTCCTAATTCATTATAAGATAATGGGTTACCCTAGGACCTTGTTTTTTGGAATGGTGGCCAGAAACTCTTTAAGATAGTGTGGCTCAAAATAGGCGGTATCCAGAAACTCTTTCCTGCGAAACAGGCTGTCGGCCAGGGTTGTCTGGTAGGCAGCAGATAGTTGGAACGCGGGGTCGAACCGTGCATTGGGATGGCTGATGACCCCCTTCACTTTCCCCGAGCCAGTACCAAAAAACCACACCTCCTGCCGATCAAGCAATTCCCGAAACGACTCCTCCTGAATAATCAAAGCTTCAACCGGCCGGATCTCAGCCAAACGACTGTCAAATAATGCCGTATACACCTCCATCCTCCTAGCATCCAGCATGGGGCATAATAAGCTGTTGTTATTAAGTTTATTGTTAGAATCTGAACGGTTTGTTATGAACCCATTTGCCAAGGCAGTGAGTGTGGGAATTCCAATAATCGGAATACTCAAGCCGTAGGCAATCCCCTTGGCTATACTCGTACCGATTCGAAGGCCTGTATAAGATCGTGGGCCTAGACTCAGGGAGATCGCATCCAGCTGATCGAACCGCCAACCAGCCTCGTTGGCCATCTCCTCAATCATAACAGTCAGACGGCTGGAGTGAGCTTTTTCTTCAGACGATTCCTTCAGACCGATGAGTTGTCCATCATTGGCAAGTGCAACAGAGCATACAGGTGAGGCCGTTTCTATATGGAGAATCAGAGCCATAAGGATGAAGTTTCGTTAATGAAGGTTGATGGGGATTCCACGGTAAAAATCAAGGATCTGTTGGTTAAATAGGTAATGATATTTGGCTTGAAGTAGTTCTGACCGAGCCTTGGTTAGGTTGTTTTTAGCCTGGGTATAATCCAGCGAAGTGAGCAGACCGACGGTATATTTTTGTTCAGTGTACCGAAAGGCCTCTTCAAGTGCGGCAACGGATTGTTCGGCAGCGTGATACCGTGCGAAAGAGGCTTTTGCATCGGCACTGATCTGCTGAATCTCTTTTTTAAGTTGATTGTGAGCGAGTTCGAGTTGATATTTCCCGTTTTGTAAATTCAGCTGGGCTTTCCTGACAGCCGCCTGGGCTTTCCAGCCATTCAGGATTGGAATATTCAAACCAAATCCGATGCTCGCCTGACTGGTGAAGTCCAGCTGATCTTTCAAGGGTAATACTTTGCCAGTCTGATAATCCCTCAACCGGTCGGAATAACCGGTTCCGTAAGAGGTGCTCATGGTCAGAGACGGGATTCCGTGCCCTTTGGCTATGGATAATTCCTTGTCGAGGGATTGGAAGGAGAGCTCTGCTACCCGAATTTGTGGCAAATTGACCAGGGCAGTGCGGAAGAGGACCTCCGGGTCGGTTTTTGGTTCTTCCAGAAGATGGGATTCAAGTTCCGGTTTCTGGATTCTGAATTCACCAGGACTGGGAAGATCAAGAAGCTGAGCCAGTTCCAAGCGTGAAAGCTCAAGCTGGTTGCTCATGTTCACGACATTCAAATCCTCGTGTGCCAGTTGAGCTTTTATTTCCAAGAGGTCGCCCTGAGGCAGAGATCCAGCTTTAACCAGCTGACGGGTTCTGTCAACCTGCTGCGCCGTCATCTCGCGCTGCCCAATCACCATCTGAAGTAACTCTTCGTTAAACAGGACCTCCAAAAAGAGCTGGGTAATTTCTAGCGACAGGTTATTCCGAGCTTGTTCCAGCTCCTGAAGATTCCGTTCAAGGTCAATTTTGTTTTTCTTAATGGCAGTGATTTTCTCCAATCCCCCAAATAGCTCCATATCAGAACTGATATAAAAACTGGCATCTTTTGAGTTTTCGGTTGTAAACTCATAAGTCAGGGGATCGACGGAGCGCCCAAACCGGAACGATTGGGTTACTCCGCTGTTCAATGTTGGAAGTAGATCGAGGCGGGACACCTTGAGATTATCCTGAGTGGCCAATATCGATAACTGCTTCTTTTTCAGATTGATATTGTGATCTTGGGCATATTGGATGCACTGATCCAAGGACCAGGATTCCTGACCACCAGCCGTTAGGGCCGATGCCAGCATCATGAACAGAAGAACTGTCTTTAATTTGCTGATATACCGCATGGTTTGGCCTAATACCTGCCAAAGATAAGAAAAGGATATCGCCAGCCTGTTACTTCAACATTTCAGCGAAAAGCTTGAAGATTCGCTTATACTCGTCTGTCCAGGCAGCAGGATCTTTAAAACTGTGTGCCTCCAACGGGTAAATTGCGAGCTCCCAATTGTCTTTCCCCAGATCGATCAGTCGCTGAGAAAGCCGTACAATATCCTGAAAATGAACATTATCGTCCATCACTCCGTGGCACATCAGGAGTTTGCCTTTTAGCCCTTCGGCAAAGTTGATGGGCGAGCTGCGGATATAAGCAATACTATCTTCGGCAGGGGTGTTGAGGATATTGGCGGTATAGCCGTGATTGTAATGAGCCCAGTCGGTGACCGATCGCAGGCCTGCACCGGCAGCAAACACATCAGGGGCATTAAACATGGCCATCAGGGTGATAAACCCACCATACGATCCGCCGTAAATCCCGATTTTTGCCGGATTGATCCCATACTCCGATACCAAGTAGTAAGCGCCATCCACATTATCGCTCAGATCTTTACCTCCCATGTGCCGGTATATTCCCGTCCTCCAGTCTCTGCCGTATCCGGAGCTGCCACGGTAATCGAGATCGAGTACGGTAAATCCATTGTCAACCAGGATGTTATGAAACATGTACTCATGATAGTAGGTCGACCACCATTTATGTGCATTCTGCAGGTATCCAGCTCCATGTACAAAAATGACGGCAGCCTGGTTTCCCTTCCCCTCTTCCGGGCGATAGAGTCGGGCATGGATGGTTTCGCCATCCGAAGCTTCGATGGTAACAAATTCGGGCATTCGCCAGGGATAGGCCTTAAAGGCATCGCTACGTGAGTCGGTAATAGCAATAGCGTTGGCTCCGGGTTGGTTTTTCTGGAGATAGAGCTCCGCAGGCCGGTTGGCGGTGGAATACTCGAGTGCGAGCCACTTCTCGTCGGGGGAAGGGGTCACCTGATAACCTCCGGTTAGTGTAGTGATCTGCTCTCGTTTGCCGCCCTCCAAAGGCATCCGGTAGTAGTGCCGCTCGCCCGGATGCGACTCATTGGAGAGGAAGTACCAGTATTGGTTGTTCTTGGAAATCCGTGGGTTATATACTTCAAAGGAGCCTGAGGTGAGGGCCTGTTTTTCGCCTGTGGCGGGGTTGATCCAGTAGAGATGGGAGTATCCGCTCTCTTCCGACTGGAACCAGAAGCGCTTGCCATCCGGCATCCAGCCTAAATTATAGCCTATTCCTGGGCCACCGATCCAGGCTTCATCACGCTGCCGATCAAGCAGCTTAACATCTCCGGTCGAAGGTTCCAGCAGCAGAATCCAGCGGTCTTTATTGTCGGCTGAGGTCACTTCCAGGATTGCAAAACGGCCATCGGGCGACCAGTTGGGGCTTCTCACACTGACAGGCCGGATCTCAGGTTGACGATCTTTGTATTTCTCTGGGTAATCAGCCACATAGTCGGGGAGGTCAGTAATCCCCGGAATCTGATCAAGATGGATCTCATACACAGAATCTTTCTCGATATCCACTATTCCGAGTGTCGAGCTGCGTGGATAATCTCCCACCTTCGAACGGGTGTTGAGAGTTTCAGTGTAACCCGAGCGGGTCACATAGGTGGGCATGATCGTGGTCTTATTATTCGGGGAGGGCAAAATCTTGATGAAAGTAACAAATCGTTCATCCGGCGTCAGTTCCAAACTATAAACTGAGAAACCATCCAGATAATAAGGTGATGGACCGCCTTTTCGCATCATGCTCGGAGGGCGCATACCTTGACGGTATCCGGCCATGCTGCCTCTTTGCCCTGATCCTGATTGAAATATTGGGAATAGCCTGATCTGATCCTGCATCAACCAGTTATCCCGATCACTCAGTGGTTCAGAAGATCGGCTTGCTCGGGATGGAGACTTCTCTACCGGTTCCTGGAAATTGGTGAGTTGCTTGAACTGTCCATTCGACGGATCCAGTAGGTAGAGGTTGTTTTCAGAGTTGATTATCAGTCTGTTGCCAGTGTGAGTGAAGGAAACGTCGGAAACGGACCTGGAGATGGCGAAAACCAGAGAGGTGTCCTTTTTCTTTGGATGAATCAAGAAATAGTTCCCATTCTGATTAAGAAGCTCCAGACTTTTATCGGCATTATACAGTTTAGTTTGCGGTCGGATCTGCATCAGCTCGCTTCGCGGAACTTTCACCGGTACAGGGTTGGATGGATCAACCATCCAGGCCGAGTCGGCCGACCCGCCGCCGTGATCCCACCGGAAGTAAAGGCTCCGACTGTCGGGCGACCATTGAAACTGTTTTGGCGATTCTCCGATGTAATTTGAGGACATGATCTCTTTGATTTGCAGTACCGACTTGTTGCCGGTTTGTGCCTTCACTGTCAGTATCAGAATAGTAACAGTGGCAATGGTTAACCAAAATCGTTTAGTCATGATAATCAATTGTTGATGGGCCAATTTACGAAAATGCAAACCAATTTTGGTCCTGATAAACGGTTCGAAAATATGACTTGCGTTTTTTTTATCGGCTATCCGGGTGTATTTTTGACAGTTAATCATCTATGATGAGTACTTTTTATCCTAACGAGGAGCGGCAGCTGATAGCGGTAGATTGTGTAATCTTAGGCTATCATCATCAGGAGTTGAAGTTACTGCTTATCAAGCGCCAAATGGAACCGGGGATAGGCATGTGGTCGCTGATGGGTGGCTTCCCACGGCGAGAAGAGAGCCTGGATGATGCGGCCAATCGCGTATTATTCCAACTGACCGGATTGGATGGAGTCTATATGGAGCAATTATATGCTTACGGGGAGGTTAATCGGGATCCCGGGGAGCGGGTGGTTTCGGTTGCATACTATGCCCTGATCAATATCGGCGATGATGACCAGAATCTTACCGGATTGCATGATGCATGTTGGTGCCCGCTGAGTCAGCTGCCCGAACTGGTATTTGATCATCGGATCATGGTGGATAAAGCGTTGGCCAGGCTTCGACGAAAGGCCCGGATTCAACCGATTGGCTTTGAATTGCTCCCCGAAAAGTTCTCTCTGCCGCAGCTCCAGGGCCTATACGAGGCGATCTATCAGAAAGAGCTGGATAAAAGAAATTTTCGGAAGAAGATACTCTCCATGGATCTCCTGGATAAACTGGAAGAGAAGGATAAAACATCATCCAAGAAAGGAGCCTTTCTATACCGATTTAACCAGGAGAAATATAACGAATTGCTGGCCAAGGGGTTTTATTTTAGTGTTGATGTTTGATTATAAGTGTCTGATAAACAAATGGGTTAGTCCCCGATTTTTCTATGTCGCATTTACATAATCTAAAACAAGAGGTGTGCCGTACCAACCTAGAACTGGTTGAGGAGGGTCTGGTGATTCTCACTTGGGGTAATGCTTCGGGGATTGACCGGGAGCGTGGACTGGTAGCAATCAAACCAAGTGGGGTGTCTTATTCGTTGATGTCCGCAAAAGATATGACCGTAGTGGATTTGGACGGGCAGGTTGTGAGTGGGGATTACCGACCCTCATCAGACACACCAACTCATTTGGCTATTTATAAAGCCTTTCCCGAGATCGGTGCTGTAGTTCACACTCATTCGGCCTGGGCAACCTCATGGGCTCAAGCCTGTCGCGATATCCCATGTTTGGGAACTACACACGCCGACCATTTTTATGGTCCGGTTCCCTGTACCCGACGGTTGACCGCGGAGGAGATCCAGGGTAATTACGAGGAGGCCACTGGATTGGTGATTTGTGAAACGTTTGCCGGAAAGGATCCACTGCAGATCCCCGGAGTTCTGGTGGCAGAACATGGTCCTTTTGCCTGGGGTGCTACCTTGAAAGATGCTTTACATCATGCAATTATCCTCGAAGAGATAGCGAAAATGGCTTTTCGGACAGTCGTTCTAGGTAACGAGTCACCAGTGCAGCAAGCTCTGCTCGATAAACATTTCCTCAGAAAGCATGGAGCAGACGCCTATTATGGCCAGCTTGAAATGAAGCGAAACAAGTCGAAGGAATAAATAAGTATTTACCAATCAAATAATTTGAATCACATGAAAATCAGGTGGACTTTATTTTCGGCTATGGCAGGGATTGCCCTGATAGCCCTGTCGTGTGCCAGATCGGAAAAGACTGAGGGTGATTACCCCGTACAGCCGGTTAGTTTCAACCAGGTTAATCTGGAGGATAACTTTTGGGCACCAAGAGTAAGGCTTAATGCAAAATTGACGGTTCCTTATGCGTTTCAGCAAAGTGAAGATACCGGCAGAATCAAAAATTTTGATGTGGCCAGCGGAACCGAGGAGGGTGGTTTCTGTTCAACGTATCCTTTTGATGATTCCGATGTGTACAAAATCATTGAAGGTGCTGCCTATTCTCTGCAAACGGTACCTGATCCCGAGCTGGATGCCTATCTGGATGATCTGATTGCACGCATTGCCGAAGCACAGGAGCCCGACGGATATTTATACACTAACCGGACTATCCTGGGCGACAGCGCCCATCCTTGGGCTGGCAAAAAGCGGTGGGAGTTGGTGAGCGATGACAGCCACGAGCTGTATAATCTCGGGCACCTGTTTGAAGCTGCTGTTGCTCATTATGAAGCAACCGGAAAAAGAACCCTGCTGGATGTGGCGATCAAAGCTGCTGATTTGATTGTGCGCGATTTTGGCTATGGAAAATGCGAGAATTATCCCGGTCACCAAGAGGTAGAGATCGGTTTGGTTAAATTATATCGCGTAACAGGAAACCAGGAGTATCTCGATCTGGCCAAATTCTTCCTGGATGTCAGAGGGCCAGGTGGCGAAGTATATAACCAAGCCCACCTGAAACCAGTTGATCAAACCGATGCCGATGGCCATGCGGTTAGAGCTAACTATATGTTTAGTGCTATGGCCGATGTAGCCGCCATGACCGGCGACAAAGCCTATCTGGCCGCGATCGATCGTATCTGGAATAATGTGGTTGGCAAGAAACTCTATATCACCGGTGGTGTTGGCGCAACGGGAGCAGGAGAAGCTTATGGGATTGATTATCAGCTTCCTAATATGACCGCCTACTGCGAAACCTGTGCGGCCATCGCTAATGTATTCTGGAATCACCGGATGTTCCTGCTTCATGAGGATGCCAAATATATCGATGTGCTGGAGCGGACCCTGTATAATGGTGTGGTAAGTGGTTTAGGGCTTTCGGGCGACCGGTTTTTCTATCCAAACCCGCTGAAATCTCGCGGCCAGCATCAGAGAAGTGCCTGGTTTGGCTGTGCTTGCTGCCCGAGTAACCTCTGCCGATTTATACCGTCAGTTCCGGGGTATATTTATGCAACAAAAGACAACAACCTGTATGTCAATCTATTCGTTCAGAGTCAAACCGAATTGGAGCTAAATGGTAAGCCCATCAAAGTGAGCCAGGTTTCTATTTATCCCTGGGAAGGTCATGTAGAGCTTAACATTGATCCGGCAGAAGCAGGCCGTTTTAGTCTGATGGTTCGTATCCCGGGATGGACAGCTGAGGAGCCAGTTCCGAGTGATCTGTATTCCTTTGTTGATCCGGCTGGTGAAAAGGTAGAGATTCTAGTCAATGGGAAAGTAGCCCGAACCAGCCTCAAAAACGGTTATGCCGTAATTACTCGTTCTTGGAAATCTGGCGACAAGGTCGAAGTGAATCTGCCGATGGAGATCCGGCGTATCAAGGCTCATGAACTGGTTGAGGCTGACAAAGGCCAGGTTGCCATCCAGCGCGGGCCTCTGCTCTATTGCCTCGAATGGCCTGATCAGGAAGAGAAAAAAGCTTTACATCTGATGATCGGCGAAGAACCAGGATTCAACTATTCATTCAATCCCGATTTGCTCAATGGTGTCGGTATGATCAAAGCTGCCGGTTACTCCCTGGCTGCTACCCTTGAGGGAACAGTCGATAAAAACCCGGCTACCCTGGTAGCGATACCTTATTATGCCTGGGCTAACCGCGGTAATGGAGAAATGACTGTGTGGATACCTGAGGATCAAGATGCTGCTACTCCGCTTCCTGCACCCACTATTGCTTCACGGGCAACCGTAACGGTATCTCCTGGCTGCAAAGGAATTCCGGCGACAGTGAACGACCAGATGGTTCCGGAAAAATCCAGCAGCGATGAACATGGTCATATTCATTGGTGGCCAAAGAAAGCGTCCAATGAATGGGTTCAGTACGATTTTTCTGAAACGGAAACAGTATCCTCTGTCGAAGTGTTTTGGTTTGATGACCTGGATCTGGATGCTGGTTGCCGAGTTCCGAAATACTGGAAGCTGAAGTACCGGAAAGGAAATAATTGGTACGAGGTCAAACCCAAAGGCGATTACGGTACCCAGCGGGATCAGTTTAATCGGCTAGATTTTGAGCCCGTGGCGACCGATGGATTGCGTTTGGAAATCCGCCAGCCGGATAACTACTCCACTGGAGTCCAGGAATGGGTAGTGAATAAGTAGCAACTCTCCTGAAGATGCTGGTTATTACCAGATTTCCAGCATTTTAAGGTAGTCGGGATTGATGCGGGTGCCCAGCTCCTGCGCTTTTCGAATATCGCGAAGGGCACCTGCAAAATCACCGACTTTAGCCAAAAGGTACGAGCGATTACGGTAATAGTGGCCCTTGGTTGAATGAATGGCGATGGCTCGGTTGAAATCATTCAGTGCCTCTTCGTTCCTGTTTAAACGATCGTAGCAACGGCCTCGATAGTTTAGAATATCGGGATCATCCGGGCTGATTTGCAGGTAGGCAGTACAGTCCTCTGCGGCTTTTTTGAAATCACCAAGAGCATAATGGACCAAAGCACGATTTTGATAAGCCTCAGTTTGATAGGGGTTTAGCTCGATAGCCCTATCCAGGTCGGTGATTGCTTTTTGGTTCTCCCCGAGGGAGCCATGAACTGCACCCCGGTTGCTCAGGGCTTTACTGTAATCCGGATTAATTTTTAGAGCGATATTCAGATCAGTTAGGGCTTTTTTTGTCTCTCCTAGTGCGAACCAGGACTCTCCCCGGTTGCTATAGCTCATATAGCCAGATGGATTTGCCCGAATCGCTCTTGTATAGGATTCAACTGCTTCTCGATTTCGGTTCTGATCACGATACCATAGTCCGAGGTTATTGTGGGCAATTGAACAATCCGGGTACTTCTGGAGCACATCGGTAAAAAGGGTTTCGGATGTTCGCCACACCTTTACCCGATTCCAGGTCATGACTCCCAGAAGAACCAGATATCCGGCTAGTAAGCCTATAATCAGAGGTTTAAAAATCTTCTTAAGACTTTTGTGGATGCCGATGGCAAAAAGAAAGAATAGTCCGCCGTATGCCAGGTAGGTAAACCGATCGGCCTCGAAAGCCTGTCCCGCTCCGAGTATCTGGAGGACAAACACAATATTCATCAGGAAAAACAGCGTGCCGAATACAAATGCTTTATGCGATCGTCCAAATCGCCAGGCGAGGAAGAACAGGAGGATGACGACAGCAGCGCTGAGATAGAATGGGAATGTCAGGGAAGCGGGATTGGGATAGATGGCAGATAGCTGCCAGGGAAATACGGCCTTGGCCAGGTAAACGCATAGCGTGTAGGTCCCGATAAAGATCCTTTGCCAGAAAGGGATGCTGCTACTAACAATGAGTGTTCCCTGGTTTTGTAAGATATATATACCGAAGATTCCGGTTGCGAGAGCCAAAATCAGGAAAGGGATCTTGTTCCAAAGATGCCTAAACTTTAACTCTTTATGATGATAATAGTCCAGGCCGATCAGGATAATCGGCAAAGCCACTGCCTGAATTTTGGAGAGAAGAGCCATGATGAAGACCGCCAGTGCCAACAGGTAGAAGAGTAAGCGCTTTTTTTGTAACCAATAGATATATAGGATTATAGACAGCAAAAAGAGAGAGCTGTAGAGCACATCTTTTCGCTCAGTTATCCAGACTACTGATTCCACCCGCATGGGATGGATGCCAAAAAGCAAGGTAGCCAGGCAGGCGATAAACAGATTCGCGCCAAGTTTCCGCAGTAACAGGTAAAACAGCCCAGTGGCCAGCAGGTGAAGTAGGATGTTGCTCAGGTGATAGCCCAGAGGGTTAAGTCTGAATAGCTGATATTCAATGGCATACGTAAGTGTGGGCAATGGTCGGTAGCCACCAGTGATGGTTTGCGTGAAAATATTTCTGAGGTTATCAGCATTCAGCTCTCTGATATAGGGATTCTCGGTTACGTTCACATCATCCTCCCAGTTGACAAAGCCGTTTTGTAGGGCTGGAGAGAAGACGAAGAAGGTAACTATCAGAACAACAGATGGTAAGAGAATGCTAAAGAGTTTTTGGTGGCGAGAGCTGGTCTGATGTTCGAGGTGCATGATCTTGCTTGTGGGTTTGATTCCTGTGACCTGCTTTAAAAATGGCCGATAAGATGAGATCAGGGTTTTTATGAAATAAAATTACACATTTATAAAAAAAATTGTTGCAAATATCAAAAATGCTTTATCTTTAATTGCTTAATCTAACCTTCAATATCTTAATCTGTATGAGAAAATTTACACTGCTACTTGCATTAGCTGTGCTTTGTATATTAGCACAGGCACCAGCTCAGACCCCCGGGGTAAAAGGCAACGGGGAGGTGTTCTTTTCTGAGACCTTTGGCTGGGAGAATCCGCTGATCCCAAAGGCTGGACAGCACCTGAAGGCTATTACTTCATCGATGCTGTCGATTATGGTTATAACTGGGTCTGGTGGCCCGGCGATGTTGGATTCGTTTCCAAGTGGACACAGGATCCTCCATTGCGTACAACCACGCAGTCAAACGGGATGATCGCAAACTTCGTGGAGAAGTACAACATTGACAATAACGAAGCAGAGCTGAATCTGGACAATTCATTTGGCTTTCCGCCAATGGACTGCAGTCAGCACTCCTCCGTCATTGTCCGTTATGAAACACACTTTATGGCCTATGACCATGCTTCCATGTCACTTGAGATTTCCGTTGACGACTGGGCACGACAGGCCGTTATCAATGTCAACTTCGGATGTAGCCATAAAGACCGTCCGCTGGATAAACCCCCGGGAGAACCAGCTCTGTTTGTGGCAAATATTTCGGACGTGGTAGCCGGGATGCCGAATGTACAAATGAGAATCCGGTGGTGGGATACCCGCCTCTATTACTGGGCTATCGATGATTTTGAACTGGCCGAAGCTTATAATAACGACTTGAAAATGAGCTTTGTACAAATGGAGTGGGATAATAACGATCCTGACGCTACTATGGCATGGATCTATAACATCCCAAAATCCCAACTCGATGGTGTTGGAGGATTTATGAACTTCATGGCTCCGGCTATCAACTTTGGAGAGAATGACCTGGAGGATGTTCATCTCAATCTTGACATTCTTAAGAACAATCAGAGTGTTTTTCAACGGGATTCCGAGAAACGAGATGTGGGTTACCTCTTTACCGATACAGCCTTAATTGTAGACAAATACTCCCCGACGGATTTTGGGCATTACAAGATCAATTGGGAGTATAAGAGCTCAGTTGCTGACGATAATCCAGCCGATAATATCATTGAAACGTATTTCCACGTGACGGATAGCGTCTATTCCCGTTCGGACGACACCAATGAGCTTGGATGGTCGATGACGAAGGAGTCCTACACCACGGAAAGCACCTCTAACGAAAACCATTTTGCCGGTTCTATATTCCCAATCTTTAATGACTGTGAAGTGGATGGAATCGCTGTGTACCTAGTCGGGGGTAAAGCTGACGAAAATATGTGGTATAACTTTGCGCTATACAAGGATACCGGAGAGGATGTTCCTTTCCCAATTCTTCAGACTGATTACGTCCAGCTCGATTCATCCGATTTCAATACTTGGGTTTATATGGAACTCCAGAAGGATGGTGAATCCGAGTTCCTGCATCCAGGAGATGTGGTGTATGCCGGTATCGAAATAGACAATTTCAATGAGGACTACCTGGTTCGGCGAAATCAGGGCCTGGAGATTGGAACCGATAACTCAATTAAACTGGTTAACTCATCTAGTGTCGGTATTTTCGATGGTGGCTTTAATACTGGGCTTGACAACTATTACGGGAAACGGAATTACATGATTAGATTGTTTCTCAATGACCATAGCAATGCCGTGGACGGCGTGGATGTGAAGGAGGGATTGACCAGCAGCCTGGGCCAAAATTTCCCTAACCCGTTCAATGGTAAAACGGAGATTAGCTATGAGCTGACTGAAGGGTCGGATGTGATCATCGATGTGATGGATCTCACCGGGCGGAAGGTCATGGAGTTCAATGAAGGCTATAAGCCCACGGGCAGACACCACCTGGAAATTAACGCCGGGAACCTGCAATCGGGGGTTTATTTCTACACGTTGCGTGCCGGAAGTATCACTGTTACCAAACAGATGGTAGTCACACAGTAGATTTTTTCTGGTTGAATCAGGGAGGCTATCCACCAGGGTAGCCTCTTTTTTTTTCTTCCTGCGTAGTGCCCTTTGGATTGTGGTTAGGGCTATTGTTTCATAATCTGTATCTTCGCAACCTATTATAGATCAGACTATGGAATTGATCAGAGAATTGATTGATTGGTACATGCAGAATATCGGTTACCTGACTGTTTTTCTGCTGATGATGATTGAAGGTTCCTTTATTCCCATGCCATCCGAGCTGGTGATTCCCCCCGCAGCCTTCCTGGCCGCTAAAGGCGAGCTTAACTTTGTGATGGTGGTCGTCGTTGGTACAGCAGGTGCCCTGACCGGTGCTTTGATCAATTACGCGTTGAGCTATACACTGGGCCGAAAAGTTATATACATGCTGGCAGATACTAAACTGGCACATCTAATCCTGATCGACCGAGAAAAGGTAATCAAGGCAGAGGAGTTTTTTAACCGAAACGGTAAAAGCGCCACATTTATCGGCCGACTGGTACCTGCTGTCCGTCAACTGATTTCCATCCCTGCCGGGCTCTCCAAGATGAAACTGCCGACTTTTATCCTGTGGACCACCCTGGGTGCAGGAATCTGGAATATCGTTCTCGCCCTGCTGGGTTACTTTTTCTATAGCCAGAAGGAGCTGCTCGAGAAGTACTTCCACGAAATCACCATCGGAGTCCTCATCCTTGGTGGGCTATTCGTGCTTTGGTTGATTATTAAAGCAGTTCGGAAGCGAAGGGCTTGATTATCAGATTGTATGGAGAACTCTATCTGAACCGACGTCCCATACCACCACCATAACCTGCTCCCATCCCTCGTCCATAACCTGCGCCGACACCAGCAGCACCAAATCTTCCGCCACCTCTGCCACCAAATCTGGCAGCACCGCGGCCTGGAGCAAGCATCCCGGTACCATAGCCCGGACGAGTAATCGTGACACCTGCATCGTTGAGCAGTTTGTCAACATCGTTGCGGTGTTTAATCAGAAGCTGATCCTTCTGATTCCTTACCTCCAGCCACTCAGCCTGATCGGCTGTCGTACGCAATTGAGTGCGCATGGCATCCATCTGAGTAATATGCTCGGTTCTCATTTGATCCATCTTGGCCTTCTGCTCATCATTCAGTTGTGAGTAATTGATGCAGGCACCGGTTCCACGTCCATAGCGTACCTGGGCCTGAAGAGCCATGGTGCCAGCTGCAATCATCAGCGTGGCCACCATTAAAATTCTAGTTTTCCTTTTCATGATATTGATATTTAATTGTTTATTGATTATTCATTTGTCAATGGACGATTCCTCCACCCGCGCCCACGATCAATCGGCGGACCGGCACCCTGCCGACGCCCCTGACCCCGAGGTACAACCACTTCACCATCCGGGTTAATCACATTTTGCATGATCCAGTAAAAGGTTTGTTGCTGATCATCATTACAATACGACTTAAGCCCCAGGTAATGATTAACAGTTAACTTCTTTAGCTTAACATGCCATTCGCCAATCTCTTCCGAAAGAGAATCAAGAACCAGCTGGTTGGGCTGCTCTTGAATCATCTCCTGTAAAAGTTTATTCCTTAAGTCAGTCATGTTAGAGCTGATTGATCTTGCCTCCCGGCCATAATCCATACTCAACCTCCAGAAGTGCTCTTGCTGTTGAGGGGTTAATCCGAGCT
>JAAYIP010000113.1 GCA_012523435.1 Bacteroidales bacterium
GCTGAGTATCAGGTATCTGATGCGTCGATGGATGAGTTTTTCGGCTTTTTCTACGAGGCGAATGAGATAGGCAGTGTTCAGATGATTGCCTACCAGGACGATATCGATGGCCGGGCTATCACGCCCCGCCGCGAAATCGCCAGTGACATAGGCTTCCTGTACCTCACCGAGCTCTTTAACCACCTCATCCACAATCTGATCAATGCCAATAACTTTACGTACAATGTTGTGAATATCACAGTACAACGGGTGCAAGGTGTTAGCTTTAAAGAGCTTTTTGTTGCCCTGGGTTTCCGACTGTAATAGTCCGGCTTCCTCAAAACGGTTGAGCTCCAGTCGGATGGCATTGGAGCTCTCCCCGAACTCCTCGGCCAATCCACGTAGGTAAGCTGTACTTTTAGGGTTCAGGAAGAACCTGAGGATCAACTTAATACGCGTCTTGGAAGTAATAAGAGTATCTAACATGAAATTGATTTTTCGCGAAATAAAACATCAATCAGGTGGTGACTAATTGAAGATAGGCGGCGGGAATATTCACCACCAGCGAGTAACCAATATTGCCCACACGCAGTAACAGGCCCTTTTTGCCAGCATGGCGAACCACCTCCGCCTGACAACCGATCATCGGCCCGGCAGTAATCTCTACCTCCTGCCCCGGCTTGAAATGATCACTCGTGACTTCAAAATCGAGATTTTCACCCATGAGCCGCTTCACCGCCTCAATCTGCCGCTCCGGAATGATGCAGGGCCGACCGCCAAAGCTGATATATTTCAATACTGCCCTGTGGCTCAATACCTTATAATACTCCAGCTGACTCACCCTGACAAAGACATACGAGGGAAACAGCGGCTCATCAATCAGCTTGGTACGATCAGACCAGCGCTTTTTGACTTTCCGCAGCGGCAGATAAGCCTCATACCCGTCTTCAACCAACTCGGAAAAAACTACCTTCTCCTTACGGCCTAAGGTGTACACCGCATACCAATGATAGTCTAATGCGCTGCTATTCATGTTGTTACTAAAATTTAGCCACGAAACGGGTAAAAAAACTACCCGCTATATTACAAAAAAGCATCGCCATACGGAAATTTTTGATTTTGCTACTCAGGAAGGATAGGTTTACTTTGCACCATCTTTTACTTATTACCCAACTGTTAATATTTAAGACTATGTCGTGGTTATTTACTTCCGAAAGTGTTTCCGAAGGCCATCCTGATAAGGTTGCCGACCAGATATCTGATGCTCTCCTCGATGAATTTCTCCGTCAGGATCTCGATTCCAGAGTAGCGGTAGAGACGATGGTTACCACTGGTTTGGTGATTGTTGCCGGCGAGGTGACCACCAACGGGTACGTCGATGTGCAACAAACTGTCCGTGAGACTATTGCTAATATTGGCTATACTAAATCGACCTATCAGTTTGAATCCAACTCCTGCGGCGTGCTCTCCGCTATTCATGAACAATCTCCCGATATCCACCAAGGAGTCATCCGGGCTCTCCCCGAAGAACAGGGTGCCGGTGATCAGGGGATGATGTTTGGCTATGCCTGCCGCGAGACAGATTCTTATATGCCGATATCGATCGACCTATCGCACAAGCTTTTACAGGGGCTGGCTGAGATCCGGCGCGAGGGTCAGCTGATGACTTACCTCCGCCCCGATGCCAAGTCGCAGGTGACCATCGAATACAACGACGACCGCTCGCTGAAGCGCATCCACACCATCGTCATCTCCACACAACACGATGAGGGTCCGAGTGCTGCCAACAACTGCGAGCAGATCCGAAAAGATGTCATCAATATCCTGATTCCCAGAGTAATCAAAACCGTTAACGGTCAGATGAGTGAGTTACTCAAACTTTTTCTTCAAGAACTTACCGGCAACGTGGGCCAACCAGCAGCCATCTTGCACGTCAACCCCACCGGCAAGTTCGTCATCGGCGGACCGCACGGGGATTCCGGGGTAACGGGCAGGAAAATCGTGGTGGACACCTATGGCGGCAAGGCCCCGCATGGTGGTGGTGCCTTCTCGGGTAAAGATCCATCGAAAGTGGATCGGTCGGCTTCGTATGCTACCCGCCATATCGCCAAAAACCTCGTCGCCGCAGGCGTGGCGGATGAGGTGCTGGTGCAGGTCTCTTATGCTATCGGAGTTGCAGAGCCGGTGTCGGTGTTCGTGGATACCTTTGGCAGTTGTAAAGTCACCAAGGGATCACAACCAGGAGCCAACAAGCTAACTGATAGTGAGATAGCTGAAAAGATCAAGGAACTGTTCGATCTTCGTCCCTATTATATTATAGAGCGCCTGGGATTAAAAAATCCGATTTACAAGCCCACCGCCTCCTACGGCCATTTCGGTCGCGAGCCCTACAAAAAGCTCGTCACCATGGGTGGGAACAACTGCAGTCCGGCTTACGAGAAAGAGGTGGAATATTTCACCTGGGAGAAGCTGGATTATGTCGATCGTGTCAAGCAGGCTTTCGGGATTGCATAGCACGGCACACCCAGCTGATGGTCTCGCTGATGGGCCGGAACTGAAATTCCAACTCCCGACTGATTTTCTCGGATGAATAGAAGGCGATGCGGCGCGAGCTGCGGGCGGCATCGCGTGTGAGCGCGGGCGGGCGACGCAGGAACAGCGCCCGGAGCACCTCAAACCGCCACGCTAACCCAGTCAACAACCGCCCGGCATAGATCGTCGGATTCGGCAAGCCAAGCTCATCGGTCACCCGAATAAACAGCTCTTTGTAGCGCAGGTTCGCC
>JAAYIP010000114.1 GCA_012523435.1 Bacteroidales bacterium
AAGCAGGAGCACTGATCTGGAACAATTTGTTTTTCTGATGATTGCAGAAAGCGGAGGATTGGTAGGTGTGAGCTTAACCAGTCCACCGGTCGGCGGTGATCCGATGTTTGATTTTCCCCGCATCCGGGAGACTGTCAGGTTCACAACCGAGCCCGCCTATGCCCGGATGTTGGCTGTCACCATCGGCTTTTACTCCCGGCAGCCGGTCTCACAGCTGAAAGCCTTCCTGAGGCCTCTCTCGCCGGGCACCGATGCCTGGATGCACGCCCACACAGCTGTCTTCCCCTTTCAGGCTCTGCCAAGAAATGAGGCATCGGCCGGCAAGCTGATTTTGCACCTGTTCGAAACAGGCATTGTAGAGGATATCATACATCTGATCACTGACTCACGGGAGATTAACGGAATCGGATCAAGCACTTTCAAACAGGGAGTTGCCTGGATTGGTCAAATCTGAAAAAAAGAAAACCTATGACACTACTACTTGGATCCATCACCATCGGGCTGGTACTTGCCCTGCTGGCCCTGGGTATTTTTATCAGCTTCAGGATCTTCTCCTTTCCTGATATCACGGCGGAAGGATCATTCACCTTTGGGGCTGCCATCACCGCTTCCTTGATTGTCGCTGGCGTCAACCCGGCCCTAGCCACCCTTATGGCTTTCTTTGGCGGCATGGTCGCGGGTGCTGCTACTGGCCTGATACACACCCGGTTTAAGATCAATCCCTTATTGTCAGGCATCCTGGTCATGACCGCCCTTTACTCGGTTAACCTGCATGTGATGGGCAAAAGCAATGTCCCACTGCTCTCCAAAAACACCCTTTTCACCTGGTTTGAAAAGATTGCCGTGGCCATCTCCGGTCAGGATACTACCGTCAATGTTTTGGGTTGGTCAGTTGCAGCACGTGATCTCTGGACACTCCTCTTTTGCCTGTTGATCATTGTGGCTTTCAGCCTGTTGCTACTTTGGTTTTTCCGTACCAATATCGGAACGGCCATGCGGGCCACGGGAGATAACGACCAGATGATCAGAGCATTAGGAGTAAACACCAATGGGATGATCATCTTTGGCCTAGCCCTTTCTAACGGGTTCATTGCCCTGGCCGGGTCGATGCTTGCCCAGCTACAGGGTTTTGCTGATGTGCAGATGGGTATTGGGATGATGGTGTGGGGTTTGGCCAGCGTGATCATTGGTGAGGCGTTGATCAGCGACCGGAGTCTCGGGATGGTCATTGCGGGTGCGGTGATCGGGTCGGTTCTATTCCGGCTGTTGGTTGCCATTGCATTACGTTGGGGGATGAACCCCAATGATCTCAAGCTGATCACGGCGGCTTTTGTGTTCATTGCACTGGTATTGCCAGGATTCATGAAAAAGACTAAAAAAATCAATCTATTAAGCCATAAGCATGCTTGAAATCACTCATTTAAACAAGACCTTCAATCCCGGCACCATCAATGAGGTGAGGGCGCTTCAGGATGTTAACCTGAAGATCGATCCGGGCAGTTTCGTCTGTGTTTTGGGCACCAACGGCTCAGGAAAATCGACCTTACTCAATGCAGTTGCCGGGACTTTTCTCACTGATTCCGGGCGGATCACTCTCAATGGCCGGGACATCACCCGTTGGCCGGAGCATCGCCGGGCATCAGCCATTGGGCGGGTATTTCAGAACCCCTTCAGCGGCACCGCTCCCTCCATGTCCATCGCCGAAAACCTCGCCCTGGCTGCCCGGCGCGGGCGAAAACGTGGGCTGAGCTGGATGTTGAAGCCATCACTGGTGAACGATCTAAAAAAACGCGTGAAAGACCTGAATATGGGCCTGGAGGACCGGATCGACTCAGCCATCGGGAAACTGTCGGGAGGTCAAAGACAAGCTCTGACTCTCCTGATGTCGAGCTGGCTTAAGCCCGATCTCCTCCTTCTGGATGAACATACGGCTGCCCTCGACCCCAAAACAGCCGGGAAAGTGATCGAGCTCACTGAGCGGATCGTTACCGAAGGAAAACTGACCACCATGATGGTTACCCATTCTATGCAGCAGGCGGTGAACCTGGGCGATCGGATCATCATGATGCACCAGGGTAGCATCCGGTACGATTTCGGTGGAGAAGAGAAAAAACGGTTGAAAGTGCCTGATTTGCTTGCCCTGTTTGACGAACTTCGTCGCAAAGATCAGATAGACAATGGAGTAGCAGACCTATTAATCGCCAACTATGTCTAAATTCATTGTCACTCCGAAAAAAACCAGATAACCCGCTGATGATTAAACTGATTCGTCCAACCCTGTTCCTTTTGGCTGTCGGATCTATCCTGCTGCTGTCCGATCTCGGCAACCGAAGCAATCAGAAGCAGGAGGAAGAGTTCTTTCGGATGGCCCGCGAGGTGTGCCAGGATCTGGGCATCGAGCTGTTGGAGAAAAGCATCGAATCCGTGTCACAAGTGTATGAATCGGCCCTCAGCCTGGGGATGGCTCAAGTGGAAGCCCTGTGGATCGGAGGTGACAATGTAGTAGAACCGGCCATTGGCGCCTATTGCGCAGCAGCAGCAAAGTTTTCTATTCCGGTTTTTTCCAATACCCCAGAGCATGCATTTTCAGGAACCTTGTTGAGTCTCGGGGCGAACTATTACCAAATCGGTCAAAATACCGCAAATATGGTGAACGAAATTCTCGCCGGACGCCTCGAACCTTCCGGGGTGGAAATCAAAAATATCGTTCCACAGAAACTGTTTGTCAACGACTCCATTCGGAGAACGCTGAGAGACCAGTGGATCATCCCAGAAAACCTGAGTGCCCGAATTGATACCCTCATTCAGTAACCATGACCCATGTTCATCATCAATGTCGCTTTTAGTTTTCTACCCGTCCTGCTGTTCCTGGCCTGCCTGTTTTTGCTCGATCGATTCCGGTTGGTGGAGGTTAAAACCCTGCTCCTCTGCCTGGTTTGGGGAATACTCAGTGTTTTGATCATTTTATTATTCAACACCCTAATTAGCAATTGGATAGAAATAGATTTCCAAATTCAGACTCGCTATGTGGCTCCGGTCGTTGAAGAGCTCATCAAGGGAGTAGTCATCCTTTATCTGTTGAGGAAAAAGAGGATTGGCTTTCTTGTCGATGCGGTAATTTATGGTTTTGCCACCGGAGCTGGATTTGCCCTGATGGAGAATGTTTTATATCTGTTTACCATCGGTTCGGATGCCACTGCCGGCACCTGGATTGTTCGGGGCATTGGAACGGCCATCATGCATGGGGGGTGCACCGGATTGCTGGCACTCATTAGCATTACAGCCATCACCAGGGACCACCAGGCTGTACCGGCAACCGCCTATGGATTCGTGCTGGCGGTCATCCTTCATTCGGGGTTCAATCATTTCGTTTTGCCACCCCTCATTCAAACCTTGGTAATCCTGACGGGTTTCCCCACGATTTTCATCCTTTTGCTGATTCTTATCAACAAGAATCTCTCCGGCTGGCTGGAGATTGAGTTCAGCAGTGAAGTGGAGATCCTCTCGATGATCCGAAAAGGAGCTCTGAAAGAGACCCGTGCCGGGCGTTATCTTCTGTCGATCCGCGAACGATTCTCTCATGAGACCGTGGTAGATTTGTACTGCTACCTCAATCTGTACCTTGAATTGTCCATCAAAGCGAAGCGTAACCTGATGTTAAAAGAGAATGGAATCAAGCCGCCCTACGAAGCGGACCTCTCCGATAAGCTCAACGAATTACGACATATCAGAAAGCGGATCGGGCCTATTGGAGAGGCCGCCATCTCTCCGTTGATCCGGATGAACTACCGCGACCTCTGGAAACTAAACCAGTTAAGGCAGAAATAAACGAAAAATTGTATCTTCAACATTAAATAAACCCTACTCATTATGAAAACCAGAACTAAACTCTTATTCGCATTAGGCTTCGTCGCCGCCCTTCTTGTAGGATACGTGATAGGTATCCTTGTTGATTACCCAACTCTGAACAATCAGGATCTGGCCGGAACGGTTGGCAAAGCCAAGAAGTTCCGTAAAACCGTGTTAACGGCTGAAGATGTCCGCCTCCGAACTGATTTGATGAAAGATACCGCTCAACTCCGGACCATAATTCAGAGTTTGACGTACTACTCCATGTTAACCGAAGAAACCAATAAAAACCTCAATATGGCTTTGATCGCGTTCCGGTCGAACGGCATGGGAGGCGATGAATCGCAAAAGAATCAGCTGGATCAGTTGTCTGACTTTGCGGAATTTTTGCACAATGGCAATGAAAGCCTCGGTGCCACACTGGCTATGCTCTCCAACCTATATTTCGATGGTGACGCCGCGGAAACCCCGGATGTAGAAAAGAACCTGAGAGATTTCGGCAATTTTGTCACCGGACTGGATAATTGGGGAGAAGCGCTAAACCAGGGAGTTCTAAATCTCGATCAGTTTATGCTTGATCAGGGAAGTTTGCAGGAACAGATGGCTTCTGTAAAAGAGCTTAAATCAATTCGTGATAAATTGGTTATCAGCAGCTTACAACTTGCTGCAGTGGCCGATTCGAAACAAATGGTCAACTTGGTCCTGTCCCAGATCCTATCCAGGGATCAGCTCAACTTACTGCGGGGCCAAGATCAGCTCAATTTACTGCGGGGTCAGGAGAACCTCAGCATAATCATTGAAGGCACAGGTCAGCTTGATAATCTCCTCCGTTCCCAAACCGAGCTACGAAGTTCGATTGCTTACGATGCTGATCTGCAGTTATTTTTACTCTTAGGCAAGGAGCAATTGCAAGCCGGGCCTCTGGGACAAGGCTTGAATAGCATCATGATTATTTTCAACAACGAACAATTGAGCTTTCTTCTGCCCTCGATGAATTTAATAGAACTATCGTGGATAAGCACGTTAAATGCATTCATGAGCAGGCCAGAGTTGAACCTGGGGTTTTTTTCTCAGGAAAGCAATCTTAATCTGATTAATAACCTCCAGGGGATTAAAGCCATTAACGGCATCATTGGATTATAACCGAGGTTACCAAAATGGATAACACCAATCAAAAGAGAGTCGGCCCGTTTCATTTCATTTCATTTCTTCTCATTTGTCTGCTGCTGTCCTGCACCAACTGCCGGCAGGAATCAAAACCTACCGACCAGGTAACTGATATTCCTGCCGGTGAATTGGGAAATCCATCCGCTCCGCTCACGAAAGTCAGAATCCTTCCGTATTGGGTCCCCACCGCCCAGTTTGCCGGGCTATATGTGGGGATCGAAAAGGGATTCTTCCGCAAACAGGGTATCGAGCTCGAAATTCTTCCGTTTATCCCAAGTACACCCATGGATGAGATGCTCCGGGAGCAGCAAACTGATTTTGCCATCCTCTGGTTAGTTAATGCTATCGAGATGAAAACCAAAGGGTTGGATATCGTTAATATTGCTCAGCTCTCCCATCGCTCATCTCTGATGCTGATCACCAAAAAGAGCAGCGGGATTGAAAAGCTGGAGGATATGAACGGAAAACGGGCCGGCATCTGGGTGGGTTATGAGCGGCAGCCTCAGGCTCTGTTCCGGAAGTATAATCTGGATGTCGAAATGGTTCCAATCGGGAGTTCAAATAGTCTTTTTCTTCTCAATGCGGTAGATATTATCAACGCCAACTGGTTTGACGAGTACCATGCCATTCTCAATAACGGCATCAATGAAGATGAACTCAATCGCTTCTTTTTTGCTGATTATGGGCTAAACTTTCTGGAAGACGGGATCTACTGCCTCAGCAAAATGACCCGCGAAAATCCGGAATTGTGCAAAAAGATGGCCACCGCCATTATTGAAGGCTGGCAGTACGCCTTTGATCATCAAGATGAAGCAATCGAAATCATCGTCAATTATGCAAAATCAGTTAACCAGCCAGTCAACCGCCCTCACCAACGATGGACGCTGAGCCATTACCAATCACTGTACATCCCCGAAGGCCAAACCGAAATCAGTACTCTTCTTCAACCAGAAGATTTTAACTCGGTTCGGGATATCATGCTGGAAAACGGATGTATCGACCAGCCAATCTCTTACGAATCGTTCTTCTCACACTTTTCCACCCTAGGAAATATCCCAACTACTGTTGAGCCAAATCATGAGTGACCCATCTAAATTAAATCTACGTAAAAGCCTGGCAATTAAGATGATAGCTTACATTTTAGTGAGCATTATGGTAATTTTTAGCCTGGTTTTTATCACCACTCAGCGCATCACCCAAAAAATCGTCACCGACAACCTCAAAAACAATGCCCGGTATATGACCACCGGCGCGGTGGAGCGTATTGAGAAAGTCCTCAGCTCCATCAAAAGGGTGCCCGATAACTTTGCCGAGCTGATCCGTGACAATGAATTAGCCGATGAGGATATCCAGGAGTTGGTGAAACTAATGGTCGAAAATAATGAGGATATCGAAGGGGCATGTTTTGCGTATGAACCTTATTATAAGAGCGATACGCAGAAATATTATTCAATGTACTATTACCGCAAGGAGGGGGAGATTGCTTTCCGGAACCTTGGTAATGACCTGTACAACTATTTCCTGATGGACTGGTACCAGGTGCCTAAAGAGCTCGGTAAAGCCATGTGGAGCGAGCCTTATTTCGATGATGGCGGTGCCGATATGGTCATCTCTACCTACTATATCCCGATCTACCTACCACAAGATGGAGTCGAAACCTTCACTGGAATCCTGACCATTGACCTATCGCTCGATTGGTTACAAGAGTATGTCAATCAGATGAAGATCTATGATACCGGGTATGGCTTTATGATCTCCAATTCGGGAACGATCATCACCCACCCGATCACCAGCCTGATCCTGAACGAAACGGTCTTTACCATTGCTGATGAACAAGAATCACCCGCATTGAGGGAGATAGGCCGCCACATGATCCGCGGAGAAACCAGCTTTGCCGAGGTCGAGTACCATAATGTCCGCTCAGGCAGTCTCAGCTGGATCGCCTATGCCCCGATTTCCCTCAATGGATGGTCGCTCGGAATGGTTTTCCCAGTGAATGAATTCATGGCTGATGCCAATCAACTGAAGAAAACTGTCTTCGCTTTAGGAATTGGGGGCAGCCTTTTTATCATCTTGATTATCATACTGATAGCCAGATCAATCACCAGTCCGCTCCGGAAATTAACCCGCGCAACCGAGAAATTTGCCGAAGGTGATTTCGAGGTTGCCTTACCGGTGATTCACTCAAAGGATGAGATCGGAAGGCTCAACACGGCTTTTCATGCGATGCAGACTACGTTGGCATCGACTATCAGCGACCTGAAGAATACCTCTGAGCAGTTAAAAGCTTCCAACGAGAAGCTGGAAGATTACAGTCATTCGCTGGAACAGATGGTTGATGAGCGAACGGCTGAGCTTAAGCAAAAGAACGAAGCCCTGGACGAAGCCTTTACGAACATCAAGACACTGAATGAGATCGGCAAAAAAATCACCTCCACGCTGGATATCGATTCGATTCAGGAGCTGGTGTACGAAAATGTGAACTCCATGATGGATGCCAGCAGCTTTGCCATCATGATCTATAATAAGCCGGAGCAGAAGCTGGAGTGCAATCTGACGATCGAAAAAGGGGTTAAGCTACCACCATTCGAGCTGCCGATGGCCGACAAGAACCGTTTCGCGGTCTGGTGTGTCGACAACGCCAGCCCGATATTCATGAATGATGTTGATACCGAATACAGCCGATATGTGGCCTACCGGGCTAAACCAAAAGCCGGTGAATCGGTCTCTTCGCTGATATACCTGCCGATGATGATCGAAGAACGTATCATTGGGGTATTGTCGGCACAGAGTTTCCAAAAGAATGCGTACACTCAATTCCAGCTTGACATGCTGGAGAACCTCGCCAACTTTGTCGCCATTGCCTTGGATAATGCCATGGCATACAAAACGATACAGAAAGCCAACGAAGAATTAAAGGCAGCCCAGGCCCAACTTATCCAGTCGGAGAAAATGGCCTCCCTGGGGCAGCTGACTGCCGGGATAGCCCATGAGATCAAAAACCCGCTCAACTTTGTCAATAATTTCTCGGAGCTCTCCGTGGAGCTGGCAACGGAAATCATTGAAGAGATCGATAAATGGTCGGACCGCCTGGATGCACGCGATGCCGATTATGTCAAGGGGATGTTGCAGGATATCGAAAGCAACCTGAAAAAGATCAATGACCATGGCAAGCGAGCCGACAGCATCATCCGGAGCATGTTACTGCACTCCAGGGGGAAAGCTGGCGAGATGCAACCCACCGACCTCAACGCTCTCTTGGCGGAGTATGTCTCGATTGGTTATCACGGCATCCAGGCAACGGATAACACGTTCAATATCAAGATTGAAGCCGATTATGATCCGGATCTGGGCAAAATCACCGTGGTTCCCCAGGATATCGGTCGGGTGTTCCTTAACCTGATCAACAATGCTTGTTACGCCACCATCCAGAAGAAAAAAGAGCTGGGAGAATCCTACTTCCCCATCCTGAGTGTCAGTACCAAACGGGAAGAAAACCAGGTGGTGATTCGGGTACGGGATAATGGCAAGGGAATTCCGCAGGAGATCATCGACAAGATCTTTAACCCGTTCTTTACCACCAAGCCGGCCGGATCAGGCACCGGATTAGGGCTATCCATTAGCTATGATATTATTGTTCAGGAACATGGCGGAGAGTTCATCGTCAATTCCCAAGAGAAAGAGTATGCGGAGTTCCAAATCACCCTCCCGATTAAATAAGAAAATATTCCAAACCAGACCCGATGACAACCGGGCGACAAAACAGTACAACTATGGATGATAAGCTGAAATTCAACGTGAAGATCATGGTGGTGGATGATGAGGTGGACCTGGAGCCTCTCATATTGCAGAAGTTCAGGAGGCAAGTACGTGATGGGAAATATGACTTTGTCTTTGCCCACAATGGGTTGGAGGCCCTAACCAAGCTCATCGAGGAACCTGATATCCGCCTGGTCCTCTCCGACATCAACATGCCCGAGATGGATGGGTTGACGCTCCTGACCAAGCTCAAGGAGCTCAAAAACCCCTGGCTGAAAACGGTGATCGTTTCGGCTTATGGTGATATGGAGAACATCCGGACGGCGATGAACCGGGGAGCATTTGATTTCCTCACCAAGCCCATCAGTTTTGACGACCTGGAGATCACCATCAACAAGAGCCTGGAAGAGATTTCGAACATCTGGCATCGCATGCAGGAGCATGATCAACTGATTAGTATTCAGCAAGATCTGCAAACTGCCCGGGAGATCCAGCTGGCTATATTACCTAAGACTTTTCCACCCTTCCCCGAACGGCATGAGTTTGACATTTATGCTTCCATGATTGCAGCCAAAGAGGTTGGGGGCGATTTCTTCGACTTCTTTATGATTGATAATGAGAGACTTGGATTTGTCATCGGTGACGTATCGGGCAAAGGTGTTCCGGCCGCCATCTTCATGGCTGTCAGCCGTACGCTGATCCGTGCCACCGGACTGAAGGGCATCTCCACCAAGGATTGCATGGGGTATGTGAACAAACTCCTCTGCAATGAAAGTGTCTCCTGTATGTTTGTAACCGTTTTTTACGGGATACTCAACACGCTGACCGGGGAGGTAGAGTATGTCAATGCCGGTCACAACCCACCGTACCGTTTGACGGGTGGGCAGGTCGAAAAGGTAGAGATGACCGGTGGAACTATCCTGGGTTGCCTGGAGGATTTCAGTTATCAATCCAAAAGGCTTACCCTGAACCCCGGTGATATGCTCTTCCTTTACACCGATGGCATCAACGAAGCCTTTAATGCTTCCGATGAGCAGTTCGGGGATGACCGTCTGGAACAGTACCTGGCCGGAAGTTATGAGAAATCCCCTGAAGAAGCGGTTAAAGGTTGTATTGATGCCGTAACCGACTTTGCTGGTGATGTAGCCCAATCAGATGACATGACCCTGCTGGCCATTCGGTACAACGGACGGCCCTAACTATCAGAACCCCAAAAGACCTGTTGAATGAATTTGTCTGAACTTTATCGACTCCGACCTCTGCTGCTGGCTACCATGCTGCTGATCCTCGGGCCGTGTACCCTGTTTGCCCAGCGAAAAATCAATCTGACCAAGTTTGAAACCCCCAGCGCCCGCCTGGTATTTCTTGATCCGGGCACTTCCTACCTCGTTCCGCATACGGTAAGAGCATTCGAAAACGCTCTGGCTTTCCACCAGCAGTTCTGGAACTATGATCCGTCGGAAAAAACCAATATCCTGTTTAATGACTTCACCGACGTTGGAAATGGCGGGACGATGGTCATCCCCTGGAACTACCTGAAAATCGCCGTAGCTCCGTTCGATTATACCTATTCCGTGGTATTGCCCCTCTAACGAATGCAGTGGTTGATGAGCCATGAACTGACACACCAGGTCATGTGCGACCAATCCTCGAAACGCGATCGCCTCTATCAGTCGCTCCTGGGAGGCAAGGTGATTCCAGACAACACAGATCCTTTGTCACTCATTTACAGTTATTTAACAACCCCTCGCTGGTATTCTCCCCGATGGTATCATGAGGGAATCGCCGTCTTCATGGAGACCTGGATGTCGGGGGGACTCGGGCGCGTGATGGGGGGATATGATGAGATGGTGTTCAGGGCTTTGGTAAAAGATTCGGCCTATCTATACCATGTGATCGGGCTGGAGACGGAAGGAACCACCATCGACTTTCAGGTAGGAGTAAACTCGTATCTGTATGGCACCCGGTTTGTCAGCTATCTGGCCTTGAAATACGGGTTAAATAAGCTGCAGGACTTTTTCTCCCGCACCGATTCCAGTCGCCGGTTTTATGCCGCACAGTTCCGGCAGGTGTACGGCAAGTCTATCGAAGAAGAGTGGGATGATTGGATCATCTGGGAACGGGAGTTCCAAGAGAAGAACCTCTCCAGGATCAGAGAGTACCCGGTGAGCACGTTTCGCCAAGTGACGCCCTCCACCTTGGGATCGGTTTCAAGACCCTACCTTGATTCACTAGGCAACCAGCTGATCGTGGCAGCCAATTACCCGGGTAAAATGGCCCATATTGCCTCCATTGATTTGCAGACCGGAAAATCAAAGAAGATAGCCCCGGTGATCAGTCCCGCCCTTTATTATGTCACTAGTCTGGCCTTTGATCCCGCCACCCGCACCCTGTTTGCCTCCACACATAACCAGGATTGGCGAGGGCTTCAATCCATCGACCTTGAAACCGGAAAGACAAAAGAGTTAATTCAGATCACCCGATGCGGCCATTTGGTGTTCGACCAGGCAGGGAAGTGCCTTTGGGGTGTCCAAAACCTCGCCGGTCGTACCAGCCTGGTTCGTTTTAAGCCCCCATACAAGGATTATCAGGTGATGGCCACCCTTCCCTATGGGCAGGACCTTTTTGATCTTGATATTTCACCCGATGGAAGTCTGATCTCGGCAACCCTGGGCGATGTCACCGGTCGGCAACAACTCGTTCTGATCCGGATGGATGACCTACTAAAAAGCAAACTCAGCCTGGACACGATGTATGAGTTTGAAGAGAATCCGGCTTCTCATTTTGTCTTCTCCCCAGATGGCAAACATCTATACGGAACATCTTATTACACAGGCGTTTCCAACATTTTCCGGATTTCGTTAGAAACTCGGCAAGCAGATATTATAAGCAATGCCGAGACTGGTTTCTTCAGGCCTTTACCGCTCTCTGCTGATTCGCTCCTGTGTTTCAATTACACTCATGAGGGAATGGTGCCCGGCATCATGGCGATTGAGGTGCGGGAGGATGTCAACGCCATCGAGTTTCTCGGGCAGCAGGTTTACGAGCGGCATCCGCAGGTGGAGGAGTGGGCCTTGCCACCCCCGTCGACCGTTAATCTGGATTCCATCGGGGTAACGGAAAAGACCTATCATCCGATGCGGGAACTTCGCTTGTCCGGAGCCTACCCCATCATCCAGGGATACAAACAATATTTGGCTGTTGGGTACCGACTGAACTTTATGGATCCGATGGGGATTAACTCCCTGAACATCAAGCTGTCAGTTACGCCTTACGCTGATCTGCCGACTAAACAGGTTCCGCATCTCTCGGCCGAGTACCGGTTCTGGGGGTGGACCTTCACAGGCAGTTACAATTATGCTGATTTTTTCGATTTGTTTGGGCCAACTCGCTTCAGCAGAGCTGGATATTCATTTTCGGGGAAATACCACAAAGTATTTCGGAACTTTGCCCCAGGAAAGACGGAATTGTCTGTTCGCCTGGCGATGTATGGCGATCTGGAGACTTTGCCTGATTATCAGAATGTCGCTTCTGATTTCCGGAACCTGTACACCGGGTATGTTCATTTTCACCGCAGCCGCCTGCGCCGCTCCCTGGGAGCTATTGAGCCGGAGCAAGGATATAATTGGAATGTTTACGCCATTACCAGTCTGGCCGAAAAAACATTCTACCCGCAACTCATTCATAACCTGGATCTTGGACTCCTATTACCCATTCGCCACACCTCCCTCTGGCTGAGAACCTCAGCAGGTCAATCCTTTGGTCCACCCGATAAAACCAACTCCCATTTCTATTTTGGAGGATTTGGGAACAACTATCTCGACTATCGGGATATCAGGCAATATCGAGATATGGCGAGTTTTCCAGGCGCTGAGATTAACGAGCTCCAGGGATTGAATTATGCTAAACTGTGCGGCGAGCTCAATCTGCCCCCGGTACGGTTCCGTAAATTAGGGTTCAAAGGACTGTATGCCACCCATGCACAAGCCACGCTGTTTGGCATGGGGCTCTTTACCAATATGGCCAATCAGTTACCGCAAAAAACTTACTATTCATCAGGCCTTCAGATAAATCTGGAAATCGTGTTATTTTCGCTGATGAAATCAACTTTCTCCTTCGGCTTTTCGAGGGCTTACAACCTGTAACAGCCTGGTAATCAATTTATGTTCTCGTTAAAACTCTGATTCTGGGAGGCAATCTCTATGAACACTCGCACCATCTTTACCGGGATTTTTCTGTTAGGCGCTCTTTTACCGGCTCCTCTCACCCTCCGGGGCCAGGAATCGCGTAGTGCCATCACGGTTGATGGCAGCGTGGATTTCGTGAGCCGGTATATCTGGCGGGGCCTAGAAATTGGCCAGGCACCCAGCATCCAGCCCAGCCTGTCGGTATCGCGTGGAGCCTTCACCTTGGGGAGCTGGGGAGCGTACAAAATGACAGGCCCGGGTGCTCAGGAAACTGATTTTTATCTCTCCGGTGAGTTTGGATTTATCACCGTAGCCCTGTGGGACTATTGGAGCTTTGAAGAGGGCCGGGGGTTCGACTTTTTTGAGTTCCGCGAGCCCTCCACGAGCCACCTGTTGGAGGTTCAGGTGATGGCCAGTGGCGGTGATCGCCTGCCCTTTAACCTTCTGGGAAGCTATTTCTTCTACGGAGCGGATCCCTCTAGAAGTATTTACCTCGAGCTCCAATTCAACCATCAGATGAGACAGACCAGCCTTCTCGCCTTTTGCGGAGGTCAGGTAAAAGGCACCTATTATGGTTCCAAGCCCGGCCTGGTGAACGTTGGGTGCCAGCTAGCACGGCCCATACGAATTACAGAGTATTTCAGTCTGCCGCTGAACCTGAGCCTTATCGTTAATCCATTGATTGGCAGCACCTATCTGGTCGCTGGGGTCTCTTTCTCCTTCACTGGCAACCAATCCGATAACCAGCTGTCGCCCCAATCCACCACCATGCTAAGAAACCGGCTTTTCGACCCTGAATAATCTGATCCATGAATACGCACGACCGCAAGCAACTAATTTTAGGCAACCGGGTGGAAGAACTCACCAAGATGGAAACCTTTCTCGAGGAGCTCGGAACCGACTGGAATCTGCCTATGCCTCTGGTGCTCAACCTGAATCTGGCACTCGAGGAGGCTATAACCAACATCATGTTTTATGGCTATGATGATGAAGAATCCCATACCATCCTGATAGAATTTAGCCGGACAGACAATCAGTTGACAATCCATATTATTGATGATGGTCATGAGTACGACCCTACCGCCCGCCCCGATCCTGATATCACGCTGGCGGCAGAAGACCGGCCCATTGGAGGGTTGGGAATCTTTCTGATCAAGAAGGTTATGGATCAGGTTGACTATGAAAGAAAAGAGAATAAGAACTATTTAAAGCTCAATAAACGCATTGAAAAATGAAATTAGAAATCACAACATCAGGCCAGTTCAAGATTGTTAAGGTTGATGGACGAATTGATACCACCCGTGCGGTAGAGTTTGAATCGTCTGTTGTTAATCTGATTGATCAAGGTTGCAACAACCTGATTATCAATTGCCTTGGCTTAAACTACATTAGTAGCTCGGGGCTTAGGGTATTCCTTGTGTTACAGAAGAGGCTGGCCGGGCAACAGGGGGTTTTCCGTCTTTGTTGTCTGAAACCCGAAATTCAGGAGATATTCGATATTTCGGGATTCTCTACCATCTTCCAGATCTTTCCCACGGAGGAGGCTGCCCTGGCAGGAGAAAAATGATCAGAAAAGAGACGCCCCAAGGAGGTTTAGTCATTGTCATCTTCACCGATGAAGCGGTTATCAGGATCCGGCTGGAGGGTCGTCTGGATACGGTCAGTTCCACTTTTTTTACCACAGAGATTCAATCTTGGGTTGACCGAGAAGAGTTTCTGATCATTGATTTAAGTGAATGTAGTTACCTGGCCAGCAGTGGAATACGCTGTCTGTTAGTCGCCAGTCGACAGTTGGTTGCCAAACAAGGGGCCTTATTGCTGGCCAGCTTGTCGGATGAAGTGCAGCAAGTACTGGGGATGACTGGTTTGGATGCAGTACTTCCCGTTTTCCACAGCGTTGAGGAGGCCCAGGAGGAAACTTTACGTCGGCGGAATCTGGCCTATCAAACCACAGGACTTGATCTGGAAGGCTTTCCGGTATCGGTCAGCCTGCTGGCTCCGGCAACCGCACCAGTCAGGATTTGGAAAGGTAATTGCCTGGTCGCGTATCACGAGTTAGGCTTTGCCATTGGCTCCGGCTCTCCTGCTGAATCGCTCAAGGAAGAGTTGACCCGGCGGGGGCTCTTTATCACATTGGGAAAGAGTGCTGGTTTTATCCCTTATGATTCTTCAGAGCCTCCTGATTTTCGGGTTGTGCAGGATCCAACCACCTGCGGATTTTTCGCTCAGTGGGCCTTATCAGCTAATAATCAACCCAATACGATTGTGCAAGCTGACCATAACCAGGCAGTTTCACTGGATCAGTGGCTCGATCAGCTTTGCGACCTCGCCCGCAATCAGGGTTCTGCTCCTGTGCGGGCCGTGCTATGCACTGGCGAGACCCTGGGTAAACCCTACCTGCTCTTTGGTGGGCTTGGCCGGGCGGAGGGAGATTTTCCTGAGGTCACCCCTTTCCCCGCATCCTTGATGCCTTTCATCCGGCGAACATCGGGAGGGAACTGGTTTACCGGCATTCGCTTTCGCCTGTCGAAAGGAAAGCAACCACCTTATAATGAGCCGATTGAGAACATTATCGAACAATTACTGTCGATTGAGAATATCGAAGATGTGGAGCAGGTGGACCTATCTGATTTGTTGACGCAGCCGGTTGCCTGGTTATTTCAATCAAACCGTATCACCGGTGCAGGCATTACTCAGACGGAAGTGGATATGGGAGGCTCTGAAGATCTGGAGTTATATCAGGTCTATCTTGCTCGCCGTTTGTTTACCGACTCGGCGCGGATAGTGATCAGGCCGCTACATGGGGGGTATTCTGCCCAGACCTTTCAGGTTGAATCCTACGACGCGGCTGGCCGGAAGCTGCGACCGACCGTGATGAAGATTGGTCATCGCGATATGATCACCCGTGAAGCTGATTGCTGTCAGCGATACGCATTACCTTATATCCTGAATAACAGCGCAATTGTTCTGGGTACCGCCTTTTATTGCAACATGGGAGCCCTTCGATACAATTTTGTCGGGATTGGCGGAGAAGGCTCTCAACTGAAATGGCTGATTCACCTCTATGAAAGCTGGCCAATCGAGGATCTGGAGGTGTTATTCGACAAGATCTTCCTGCACATTTTAAAGCCTTGGTATGGTCAGCCGGTTAGGGAGATGATCCATCCTTTCCGGGATCACGACCCTACCCTCACCTTTTTCCCCACGCTTGTTGAAACAGCGCAGGAGGTCCTGGGTATTGATCCCGAACAGGCCACTTTCAGAATTGACGGGCTCGATCAGGAGTTCCTGAATCCCTATAGATTCCTCCGCGAAGAGTACCTTAGGAGAAGGGAACAGTCGTACGACTACCTCACAGCAATCTGTCACGGCGATCTGAATTTGCAAAATATCTTGCTTGACGAGGGGTTGAACGTTTATCTGATCGACTTTTCCGAGACCAGGCCCCGTGCGGCCATCAGCGATTTTGCCCGACTGGAAGCCATCTTTATGATTGATCAGGCTCCGATAGCTGACCAACATGATGTCGTGGCTATGCTTGACCTGATTGTTCCTCTTTACAATCTTTCAGGCCTTGACCAACCATTTGAGGCACAGAAGGATAGTGACTTACCCGAGACAGTAATGCGGAACATCCGGCTGACGCAAAAAATCAGGAGTTATGCCTTGCGCACCGCTGAGGGCAATCCGGACCTCTTTCCCTATTACATGGCTATGCTGGAGTGGACTCTTCCGGTGGTCTGCTACCGGAGTCACCGCGCCTCATCAAAACTTTTGTCGGCCGCGATATCCGGCATTCTTTGCGAAAGGATTCTGGAACTCGATCGATCCTGACAATCAACAACCAACCAGACCAGCCGACCTGTAGTTGTATGCATTGGCTTGCTGGTTTGGTGGTTAATTGGTCAACTTTCTCAACATTTTCCATGGCGGTAATAGATCAAGAGTCTAACTTTATATCAGAGAAAAAAAGTGATTTCACCCAAACAATGAACCGATTACCATACGATTTAACAGAAAAAAGGGTCTCTCCCTGGGGCGGTCTCCGCCAAACAAAACGGCGACTCTTTTTTGAGGGGTTGTTTGAGAAAGTTTCGAATTTATCACCTCCGTTTCAAATTTCTAATGTACTAGTGATGCGTTAACTTTTCGAAGATTATTGTAATAAGCTGAAAATAAGATGAATATAAGCGTTCTTTGATTTTTTGATTTGAATTGACAAGTAGTTTTGCGGCTTAAACGCAGAACTATGAATTCTGGCAAGTATGTCTTTGCTCAACTGGGGCAGGTTATCAACAGGTACGAGTTTGAAAAGTGTGTGGCTCGATACAATGGCAACCACCGGGTCCAGGAGTTAAATAGCTGGAACCAGTTTCTCCAACTCTTTTTCGGTCAACTGACTGCACGCAATTCGCTTCGCGATATTTGTGTATGCCTGAAGGCTCATCGGAAAAAGCTTTATCATTTGGGGATCAAACAGAATGTCAATCAATCGACTCTATCAAGAGCAAACGAGGGACGTGACTGGAGGATTTTCGCCGATTTTAGCGAGTACCTCATTCAACAGGTCAGACCACTCTATGCTAGAACCTCAATACCCAATGTCGACATTGACAACGATGTGTTTGCCCTGGACTCAACGACAATCTCATTGAGCATTAAGCTATATACCTGATGGATAAAGCATACCTCGATTTTGTTGCGCTGTATCGAACGCATAAAGCCGACTCATTCTTTATCACCCGGGCCAAGGTAACCTTGGACTATACGGTAGTAGGAGAAAACTTCAATCTCGATGAGCTCACGGGTCTGAGAAGCGAAAAAACCATCCATCTTGCAGGGCCAAAATCGAAGCGCCTTTACCGTGAACCACTCAGGTTGGTGGAATACTACGCTGATGAAAAAGAGATCGAGCTGGTCTTTCTGATAAACAACTTCGAGGTAACGGCTCTTGAGATCGCCCGCTTGTACCGCAATCGCTGGCAAATCGAGGTATTCTTCAAATGGATCAAGCAAAACCTGACCATTAAAAAGCTCTGGGGACACTCTGAAAATGCTGTCAACCTTCATGTTTGGGTAGTCATATGTACTTATCTAACAGTTGCTTATGTCACACACCAACTCCGAAGTCCCCTTTCGATATAGGAGATCATCCAGATCATGGGTATCTCGGCTGTTGATAAAGCCCCAATAAACGAACTACTTACAGATACTAAATCCAATCAAAATGTCAAAGAACATTATTAACTTTATGACTTCTAAATTTTAACGCATCAGTAGTATTTCTAATGCATAAATTGGGTTGATTAACTTTCAAATCTCTCCTTTATGAAAAGAAAAATTTTTTTCTCACTTTTCTGGGTGGTAACCTCGTGTAGTATCGGTTTCTCCCAGTACGTCAGCGTAAACTGTGATGGTTTTTCAGTCAATGGCAGCTCCTTTAGGCCTCTAATAGTCAGTTATTGTGTGGATTTCTATTTTAATGGATCTTCTTGGTATGTTTCGCCAAATGGAAACTACAGTACTACTTGGGGATATCCATACAATCAGGATGGCCGATTTTGTTTTAGTACGACCACAGATCAAAGTACCAGTTCTAGTGTTCTTAATTCGGATTTAACCCTTATTAAAAACATGGGTTTTAATACCGTACGAATTCATGGAATTGGACCGAACACCTCAGGAACAAGCTTGCTGGTAAAACCCAATAATAATTACTCCACTTATTTTTCATTGTTGGATGACCTTCTTAGTAGAATTGCGGCGGCTCAATTAAAAGCTATCCTACTCATTGGAGCACCTCAAGCTTGGAATATTCATGATAGCTATAAGACATTTCTTGAAAATGTGGCTAACCATTATAAAAACAACACTACCGTGTTTGCTTATAGTATAATGGCGGAGCTAAACTCCAGCTGGTCGCTTGGAAGCCCAAATGACAAAATGAAAATTTCCAACTGGGTCACAGAATGGTGCGATGCAATAAAAAAATACGATAATAATCATCTAATATATGTTGGTCCGATGTTGCCGCAAACTTGCGTTGCCTGGGATCCCCTGGTTATGCCAATTGATTTTGTAGGAATGCATTATTATGCTTGGAGTGAGAATCTTACAACTTCACAAGATATTGTAGCTTCTTATCTTTATTGGACAGGGAAAAGTATTTCAATGCCTTGGATTATTGATGAAACAGGGTTTAGCGGGACATCGCAACCAGAAACTTCCCCAAAGACGGGTAGTGAAGCCGACCAAAGCAGCTATAGTACACATATAAGTACGAGAACGTTAGATTGTGGCGGAAAGGGGTTTTCTTGGTGGCAATTTAGAGATATTAATTGGGTTGCTTCTGATGGCGACACTTGCTATGAAAAATTCTTTGGAACATATCGTCGTTGGTGGAATGGTTCAAATACCTCGAAATCGGTTTCGACTACATTTTCCGGATTCCAATCAATAACGCCATCCAGTTCACGGTGCACCAAACCAAGTAGCTATTATAATATGTATAACTACTCAACAGACAGACTTACAGGGTATGTAAAGGATAATAATAATCAACCAATAGCTAACGCGGTAGTATGGGCCATGGCCTATGGAACTGGTAGCTATATAACCTATTCTAAATCCGATGGAAGTGGATATTTCGAACTAAATACAGGAACACCACTTTCAAATCTGAATGTAATTTGGATATCAGCACCTGGATATTCCACAGTACAAGATTTAAGCAATCTTTCGACAAGCGGAAAAACTTACACCTTACGGCTAATTAACTCTAAAGGTTGGACTAAAAAATGGCAAAATAGCAATGGGTATTCATTGGGTTCCTGGACGATTAGTTCGACGGACAAATTCTATAAGGGAGATTTTAATGGGGATGGGAAATCAGAAATCCTTCGATGTCAAACTGGCGGTAGCCCCGATAGGATTATCATGCTAAGTTTTAACAATAACACTGCAGATTGGCAAATAGAATGGAATAACAACCTGGACCCCAACAGAGGCGATGGAATTTATTACATGAGGAATAACCTGGTTGTTGGTGATTTTGATGGTGATGGCAAAGATGACATTATTGGATTTAATGGGAATGATGTCAAAACGTTCAAGTATCAGTCGGGCAATTGGACTCTTTGGGAAACAAATAATGGACAAATCAATAATCCCCAGTATCCATTAAGCTATATTCAGCCATATCAAGATTATGTTTTGTCTGGCAATTTTGATGGAGTTGGAGGTGATGACCTTTTAGCCTCTGACTTACCTTCAGGGTACACAACTTGGTTCAAGTATACATCCGGAAATTCTTGGCAATGGGTTAATTCTGATTATGGATACACGAACAATCCTACGTATTCTATGAGTTATATGAGACCGTATCGAGATCAATTCATTGTGGGTGACTTCGATGGCGATGGTCAGGATGAAGTTCTCGGCAATGACTTGCCAAATGGCTGGATGACCATGTTCAAATATGAAAACGGGACTTGGAATTGGAAATGGAGTGATGGGGGTAATGATAACTGCGGAATGAGAGGATTTCGAAGTAATTTGGTCGTCGGCAATTTCGATCGCGACAATTCAGATGAACTGCTTGGGTTGAATAGTACTGGAGTGAAATTTGACTATATCTCAAATCAATTTTCCATAACATGGACTACAACTGGCTCGAATTATTTCTCTGATTGGGACATTTATCCACCTACCAATCTATATCTAAGCATTAAGACAAACCAAAATTCAACACAACAATTACTTTGTATAAAGGGCACTTTGGCCGCGTCGTATTCTTTTAATACAACTACAGAATGTACACCACTACCGCCTTTAGTTTCCTCAACTGATTCTGAGTCGAAAGAAAAGGATAAAGTTACCGATCTAAATCCAGAGATTCAGCTATTTCCAAATCCAGCTTTGAAAGAATTAAGTATTATATTAACTTCGTCGGAATTTGAAACCAACTGGAAAATGTATATTTATAACATTCAAGGCCAAAATGTTAAGTCGATTGAGGTGCCGGATTTCAATCAACGAACTTATTTGAAAGTTAACCTGGAAGACTTTGAGCCTGGGGTGTATTTTGTAAAAGTCTTTACTGAAAAGGAAACCATTACAAATAAGTTTATCAAATCGAAATAATCATGATTAATCGTATTAAGACCATAGCTAAGCTACTTTTACCTAAGTATCAAAAGTTGATATTAGAATATCCTGTTGAACTTAAGCCAAGATTTGGATACGGAAAATCACCTCATTCATTAATCAGCGATATATTGGAATCTCAACGACCTAGTTATGAAAAGTTAATCAGTGAAATTATTGGTTTTCAATCGGTTTTTTCTACCTTCAAGGACTCAGCTCGGGAAAAAGATGAAAATCAACCAGCATGGAATAATGGTTACCTACCCGGTCTTGATATTGTAACTCTGTATGCAATGATTTCTCATTTTAAGCCAGTTCACTATTTCGAAATTGGTTCGGGGAACTCAACAAAGGTTGCACGTAAATCAATCAGTAATAACGGATTGAAGACTAAGATTATCTCTATTGATCCACAACCGCGTGCTAATATTGATGTTTTGGCAGACGAAGTGATCAGGGAGCCCTTAGAGAATTTGAATTCTATCAAATCAATAGTTGACCGCTTGCAAGAAAACGACATTCTATTCATTGATAATTCACACAGGTGTTTACCAAATTCGGATGCAACGGTCTGTTTTCTGGAATTGCTTCCTTATCTCAAAAAAGGTGTAATCGTGCATTTTCATGATATATACCTTCCATTTGACTATCCCCAGTTTATGTGTGATCGATTTTACTCGGAGCAATATGTGCTGGCTGGTTTTATCCTTGCAAACCCGGAAAAATATAAACCTATTTTTCCAGCTCAATTTATTAGTAATGATAAACAACTAACGGAATTATTGAATCCATTTTGGTCAGATCCTGCTTTTTCCGGAATTGAAAAACATGGTGGATCTTTCTGGATTCAAATTGGATAGAATCCAGGGTTACAGAAAAGTTGGTTCAGCGATATGACATGATTGTTGCAATAATCATCGTAATTCTTTTCATCAGTTTTAGCCCGGATTATTCATAAACCTAACTGATCTTCTACAGTTGATTTTTGTAAATAATTCAAAGACAATTAATTAAGAGAGATAAAAAAGTCTTTGGCACTACAAGTGACCCATGATAAAGCAACAAGATTCTTAGTTTACTATAGTGTACGAATGGCTGGTGGAAGTGCCACACCGACTGCTTTGCAAACGATTGAACACACCCCCCGACTCGCGGTGCGGATGACGATCCGGGAGGAACCTTCTTCCAGGGTCACTTCCCGCCGAGCTGACAAATCCCGTTTAGGTCTTCCCATTTTCTCTTAGTTAAAGGTATTCGAAAATCGACCGAAACACTACTTTAGAATGGTCCAGTTTTTTAGGGGGGAGGTCACTTTTTTTACTTATAGATGTGTCTACTCCTGGTACTCATAAATAGTAGCAGGAAGGCTTTCCAATTGAGATCATCCATGCGGGGGAATCTTCACAAGCTAATGAATCACCACCGGCAGCGACACCTGCAAGCTGGCCGTGAGCAACTGCGTCAGAAGGTCTGGCGTGCCCACCAGGTAATTGCCGCAATAAACGATGGTGCGCTGATTTTCAAGCGCCTCCCTGACACTTTCCGGCGTTTTCTCCTTCGCGAAAATTAGCGTCACCGTCCGGTGCCGGTCGGGCGTATAGGCATAATGGCTCACCCCGTGGATGTCTGAATTCCCGAGCAGAGTAAGGTGGTACCTTTGGGCCAGGACGAGCGTCTCGGGCCAGAACTCATCGCCGTTGCAGATCTCAATGCCGTTGATCTGACCCTGTTCCATCAGCTGGTAAAACCCTTCGTCAACCGGCGCATTCCCGTCCTTGGCCCGGGAGGTCCAGCCCGGATGGTTCCAGAACACGAATCCGCCCTGGTCTTTTGCCGCCTTGATCCGGATCGAGGGGGTCTTGTTCTTGAGTACGGTATCGTTCTGATTGTTAATAAACAACGCGTTGAAATGATCCGATGTGGCGGAGATCTCCCCTCCCGGGATCATGATCAATGGCTTGTTTTTGGCCGCATTGAGGATGAGCTCGGTGCTGGCCAGATTATCTTCGGGGATGTACTTTTTAAATGGATGATATTCCACATGATCGGTCATCGAGATCACATCCAGTCCTTCTGCCAGGGCCTCCTCCACCCGAACGGTTGGCCAAACGGAAGCATCCGAGAAAACCGAATGGGTATGCAGATCGGCCACCAGGGTATGAAACCCCGGGATATCCGGGAATTGGATCTTCGGGGTGGCGCTGTTGGTCCGTACGAACGGCTGAGCGATCGCCATCATCGCGGAAGCAGCAACCAGGGCGAGGGAGAAGAGAAATCGTTTCATCGTGGGTGTCGGTTTTTGTTTGACGGTTTCACATATCAAATATACAAAAACCAACCGATATCAAGGCCGTAAGACAGGTCAAATCCGACCCGGGCTAAGCTGTCTCGGCTGCCCAATCTGAATCATTCGGAACGTTTACCAATCCAAGTACCTTTCCGAGGGCGACATGAGCGGCTGACTCGAATTCAATTTTTAACTTAGGCCAAAGGTCCAGGATTTCAAGCAACTGTTCTTCCTTCAAGGTCCCCTTGACATGCTCCTGGCACAACCATACCAGCCACCCCGGATCGAGATCTTGTGACTGGCAATATCGTACCAGACTAGTGAGAAGTGGCACGGTTCCCTTACAAGAATATTTGTAGAGATTCACACCGGCCATCCTGCTGGCCGAATTCAGGCTGCGAGCCTTCTTTTGGGGCAATTGCGTCATCATTTTTCTGACCGCATCGCAGATTTTAATTTCTGTAGCTGTATGCATTGGCTTGCTGGTTTGGTGGTTAAGCTGTCCAAATATAAGACAAACTGCTATCATTTTAAGCCTCCAGAACCCAGTTTGGTCTACTTTCTCAATTCGCTTATAAGGGGGGGGGGGGTAATGCGTTGATATTCTGTTACTTTTGCTCGCTGACCCATTATTTCAATTTGGTCTACTTTCTCAACATTTTCCTTGGCGGCAATAGATCAAGAGTCTAACTTTATAACAGAGAAAAAAAGTGATTTCACCCAAACAATGAACCGATTACCATACGATGGAACAGAAAAAAAAGGTCTCTCCCTGGGGTAGTCTCTGGCTGAAGCAGGATAACATGACGATGGATGTGTATTCCACCGTGATTACCTGCCACGGGAGTCAGGACGGAGTAGAGAAAGGAATCAACCCGAAAAGGCACGATCGGGGCTTGCGCCATCCGGATCTTTCAACAAGGAGCTTCCAATGCATTGCAATAGGATCTTACCTGATTATAACAGGTCGGAAAACGACCTTGAAGCTCTCCGCCAAACAAAATCGGCGACTCTTTTTTGAGGGTGTGTTCTCGAAAGTAGCGAACCTGTCACCCTAATTTCGAATTTCTAATGCATAAAATGGGGTTAATATTTCTCCGAACATCAGATATAGGAAACTTTCTTTATTAAAAATAGATAGCCATGGTTAAAAAAGCTAAACTATTAGTCGGAATACTTGTACTTGTGTTAGCACTTGCGTCATGGGAAACAGCAAACTTTGCTGAAACATATTATTGTTACGTTCCTGGAACCATCACTTGGAATGCTGGGACAAGAGTTATGGGGATCTGCTATTATGGCCTTAATATTGAGGGCGAAGTGAAAGAATGCAACCATGAGGAGTGCGGGCAATGCACTGCAGCATCATGTTTAACAACCAGTTTGGGATGCAGATACGTGAGGTTCGCCACACCGATTGAATGAAAATTTATAAATCTAATAACAATGAACACTTTAAAGAGAATAAAAATTTTCCTAGGAGCAATCATTATACTTTCTGGTATAATTTCCCTTTCGTTTTCCATTCCTGAGGATCCGAATAACTGCTTGGGCAAAATGACGGGACCCTACCCTTATCAACTAGTAATAACTGGGGCTTGCTACTTTAATATGCAGCTGATAGGAGACGTTTGGACGTGCAATATAAATGAGATAGGTTTTTGTGGACATAGGTATTGTTATCCAGACAATCCAGGCTGCTCCTTTCATCGATATGCTGAGCCTATAGTGATATAATATTACGAACAATTAAACACCATTATTGACATGAGAAGTATAATAGTTTTCTTGATTTTATCAATTTCTCTAATCTGTAATTGTCAGGATTTCGATGAAATATTAATATCACAGCTCGTCAAGCACGAAAGGGATCCGAGTTTAAGCGAAATTGCTGATGACGTAAGTTTTGTCAAGCTTGAGACAAGTGAAGAAAGCCTAATCGGATCGATTGAAGCAATTACGAATTGGCAAGATCGAATTCTAATTATGGCTAATAATGGGAAATCATTGCTCGTATTTGCTAAAGAAGGAAGGTTTCAGGGGAATATTGGGAAAATTGGTAAAGGCCCTGGAGAATTCCTTGAAATTTACGGTATGGCTGTTGATCCAAAAGATAATCATCTTTTCCTTCTGGACAACGGAAATGGCAAGATTCTAGAATTTAATACAAAGCTTGAATTCATTCAAGAACGGAAAATGCCATTCTATGCTACAGGCTTGATTAAAACCAAACAAGGGTTCTTTTTTTATACCGGCTCGGTTTATGCATACCGCAACGATGGTTTTCTCCTTACGGAAACTACCGATGATTTAACAGTTACAGCAAAGTTCCATCCTAGGCCAACAATGAAAGGAAAGCCTGATAGGGTCAGAACCCTGTATAGTGATCAAGAGGAGATCATTTATTGGGAGCCCTATTGGGATACAGTTTATTCATTCGATGGAAAATCAGTGAAGACCAAGTACCATTTTAATATAGGGAAAAATCGAATCCCCCAAAAGCTATTGGAGGAACCCAGCATTCTTTCCAATAATGTTGACAGCTATTGTTGGGTAGTTGGTTATAAGGAGTTTGCAAATTTTCTATATATCGATTTTATTGACAAGAATCGAAGGGCGAAGAAACTTTACTTCAATAAAGAGGATAACTCCGGATATTGTATTCCTGGAAGCATGCAATATCAGAATTGGGGATTTATAAACGATTTCTCTGGGGGACCATTATTCCCTTTGGATTATAAGATGGGAGGAAATGAGGTTGCTTGTTTCTATGAAATTATAGATTTAAAAAAATTTCTCGCCGACGGGCTTATCAGTCCAAATAGGGCAAAGGATTCATCCAAAACAAAGGAATTGATTGCAATGATCCGTGGGTCATCTGTTGAAGAAAACCCAATCCTTTTTATCGCCAAACTCAAATGAAAAAGAATATTTCTGAAATCTTAAGCTCTATCGTCTTTGCTGCAGTCTGTATTTTAGCTTTGGCATTGATTATTGCTAATAGAAAACTTCATGTTGATCTAATCAACAGTAGGGAGAGCATTCAGTCACAATCGCTAATTAACAGGAGCTGTTTTATTGAAACAGTGAGTGAAATATACGAGAATCAATGGAAATATTTGAATTGGGATTTTAAAGTGTTCTCTTTTAATTCAATGGAGGAAACTCTCCTTGACTCAATAATAGGCGATGATATTTGTCTGTTTCTTAGGACATCAAAAGGTGATTGTTCTGCTTGTATAGATAGTGTGTATTCTTCAATAAAAGCAGCTTTTGATATTTTGGACCTTAAGAGAATTATTGTTCTGACTGATGAAGACCATCCAAGAAAGATTCTTTCCTATCAGCGAATTCATAATATCAACTTTCCGGTTTATAAAGTTGATATTGGCTTATTACCCTTAACTTTTGAGAATCACACTCCCTATTTGTTTATTCTTGATGAAGACAGAAAAGTAATGATGCCGCATAAAGTTGACATAACAATACCTCAACTTACCAAGAATTACTTAATGATAGTTCGGAACAAGTTCTTGCTAACACATTAGTTGATCGCCGTTTTGACGGCAAGTGGGTGCTTCAGACCAACACCCAGCTTCCGGCTGCCGAAGTAGCCCTGAAGTACAAAGAGCTCTGGCAAGTGGAGCACGCGTTCCGAGATGTCAAAACGGTCTTTGAAACGCGTCCGGTTTATCACAAGATGGATGAGACGATTCGGGGTCATGTGTTCTGCAGCTTCTTGGCCTTGGTGTTAAAAAAGGAGTTGGACAAGAGACTCAGCCAGCAGAATCTGGATCTGGAGTGGGAAGACATTAAACGGGATTTGTCAGCTCTGCGGGAAGTGACCCTGGAAGAAGGTTCCTCCCGGATCGTCATCCGTACTGTGAGTCGGGGGGTGTGTTCAAACGTTTGCAAAGCAGTCGGGGTGGCACTTCCACCAGCCATTCGTACGCTATAGTAATCTAAGAATCTTATCGCTCTATTATGGGTCACTTGTAGTGCCAAGAACTTTTTTGTCCCTCTTAATTGATTGTCTTTGAATTATTTACAAAAATCAACTGTAGAAGATCAGTAAAAGATATTCTGAAGACTATTTGTATCCCGATTAAGATTAACAAATTTAGCTTCTCCTATTGTAACGGCCCCCTAGCACTTCGGACATGATTACTAATAAAAATGTGTAATTATGTCTATGGAAAAACGCAAATTCACCAAGCAGGAGAAGCTTCAGATCCTCGAGGAAGCCGCCCAGCATGGAG
>JAAYIP010000115.1 GCA_012523435.1 Bacteroidales bacterium
CCCATCAGCCATTGAATCCAGATTTGTGTGCGCCGATAAGAGCACCAAATCATCTCTGATGGCCTGATGTAATACCCTCACAGCTAGTGATGATCCGGTAAAATTCTTTAAACCACTAAAAAACGGAGGATGATGAGAGATGATCAGATTATAACCACCTTTGGTTGCCTCATCCAGAACTTCGGGTAACACATCCAGACAAACAAGAATACCGGTAACCTCTTGCTCGAGACTCCCGGTGTGTAATCCCGAATTATCATAACTCTCCTGATATCCAAATGGAGCCCTCAACTCAAGAGCTTCCACTACCTGCTTAACCTTTATCATGGATTAAAGTTCTTCGTACATACCGGTCAATAACTCACGAATATCTTGTAACTTCTTGACAATCTCGTGATTATGCTCGGTATCACTTTTGTTCTCTTTCAGCTTTTGCTGAGCTCCTGCTAATGTCATTCCTTTCTCCTTGACCAGATAATGGACTAGGCGGATCTCATTAATATCAGCCTGCGAATAGAGACGACGCCCACCGGAAGACTTTTTCGGCTTCAGGTTTGGGAAGCGCGTCTCCCAATAGCGGATGAGCGAAGGCTGAACCTCAAACATCTCAGCTACCTCGCTGATAGAATAATAAACCTTCTCTATTTTTGGTTCCTGATACGGCACGTTTTTATATCAATCTAGTGATTGTCCACCAAGCTTTGACATTTCAATCAGTTCCTTGTACTCAGCTGGTGTAATATCGGTGAAAAGATAATTGATCGGATCGACATGCCGACCACTTCGTCTCACTTCAAAATGAAGGTGTGGTGCGACAGAAAGCCCAGTATTACCACTCTCTGCAATCACTTGGCCTCGCTTAACCTCATCCCCCACTTTGACCAGTATCTTGCTCAAGTGTGCGTAGAAAGTCTCATAATTGTAACCGTGATCAATGGTCAAATGAACACCATACCCACCAAATCCCTTGGAGGTATGAACATCCACAACCCGGCCATCACCAGCTGCCCTGACTTTTGTTCCAACCGGGGCCGTGAAATCAACCCCCATGTGAGGACGATAAACTTTTAGAATCGGATGTAACCTGCGATGCGAAAAAAACGAGGCAATACGAGTATATCGCTCCAATGGTACAATGGATGGAATCGCCGTGGCCATCTTCTGCTTGTCAAGAGCCATCTCAAAGATTTCATCAAAAGAACGCGACTGGACATAAACCTTGTTCATAATCTTATCAAGCCGGACAGCAGTCTCCAGGACAATATCCGAGTTCTTGTAGCCGCGCAAATCGGCATATCGGTTTACCCCACCAAAACCCGCATTCCGCAGCGTTGACGAGATCGGATCAGATTCGAAAATGACACGGTAAATATTATCATCCCGATTCTGTAAATCAGTAAGAACCTCCTCAACCTGATCCAGTTTCTTCTCCGTTAACTCATACTGAGTCCTGAGAAATACTAACTCACGCCTGAAAATACGCTCCTTGGGCAGGTCGTAAAACATGGAAATGATCAACAACATACCACCACCCACAACCAGGCTAGAAATCAAATAGGCCATCACACGCCAAAGCTTTTGGGTGATGGTTAACTGTATGCGGTCATAAGATAGGGACTCCGGATTGAATCGATATCTGAATTTTGCCATTCTTTAACTTAGCTTGCAACTTCACATTAAACGCTGGTTGCGCAAAATTATTGAAATAATCTAACTTTGCAAGGATTTTTCGTAACCGCAATTTGTACAAACTCAATGAATTCCAAAATAATACGCCAAAAGTTTAAAGACTTTTTTGCTTCGCACGGACACCAAATTGTCTCCTCCGCTCCGATGGTTATCAAGGACGATCCCACCCTGCTTTTCACCAACGCCGGTATGAATCAGTTCAAAGATTTCTTCCTCGGAACCCAACAGCCAACCTATCCGAGAGTGGCCAATTCCCAAAAATGCTTGCGCGTGTCGGGTAAACATAACGACCTGGAGGAGGTGGGCCACGATACCTACCATCACACGATGTTCGAAATGCTGGGCAATTGGTCTTTTGGCGATTATTTTAAGGCAGAAGCCATCCAATTAGCCTGGGAATTCTTAGTTGATACGGTTGGTCTCGCTCCCGATCGCTTATATACCACCATCTTCGAAGGAGATGCCGAAGAGCTTATCCCCCGTGACGATGAATCCTATCAATTGTGGCTCAGATACCTCGATAAATCACGAATCCTGGAAGGATCAAAAAAAGATAACTTCTGGGAAATGGGCGAAAGCGGACCATGCGGACCGTGTTCCGAGATCCATATCGATTTGCGCAGCGAAGAAGAGCGCATGCAAGTACCTGGTAGCAAGCTGGTTAACACTGGCCATCCGCTGGTTATTGAGATCTGGAACCTAGTGTTTATCCAGTTCAACCGGAAATCAGATGGCTCACTGGAACAGCTCCCACAAAAACATGTGGATACCGGAATGGGATTCGAAAGACTCTGCATGGCCCTGCAGGGGAAAAAATCCAATTATGATACTGACCTGTTCCAAACGCTGATTTCTGCTATTGCAGCCATCACAGAGAAATCATACGGAATTGATCCTCAAATTGATATCGCCATGCGTGTGATAGCCGACCATATCCGGGCTATCGCATTTTCAATTGCCGACGGACAGCTGCCATCCAATAACGGGGCAGGATACGTCATTCGCCGAATCCTCCGAAGAGCCGTCCGCTACGCCTTTACTTTCCTCGATAAACGAGAACCCTTTATGTCAGGGCTGATTCCCGTACTTGCCAATGAAATGGGCGAAGCCTTCCCCGAACTTACCGCACAACAGAATCTAATCGCTACCGTCATCACCGAAGAAGAGACCTCCTTTTTACGTACCCTCGACCTCGGCATCCACCGGCTCGACCAAATCATGGCCGACCAGCAACCTAACACCCCCGTTAGCGGAAAAGCAGCCTTTGAACTATACGACACCTTCGGATTTCCACTTGATCTCACTCAACTAATTCTTTCTGAGAAAGGTTTAAATGTTGATATCCAAGGGTTTAATACGTACATGGAGGAGCAAAAATCACGCTCAAGGCAAGCCAGTGGGCAGGAGACAGCCGACTGGGTCATTCTCCACGAAGGCGAAAACCCGGTATTTGTTGGATATGACCAGCTAACTGCTGAAATCCGGTTAACCCGTTACCGGCAGGTGAAATCAAAAAAATCAAGTTACTACCAGTTGGTGTTCGACCGCACCCCTTTCTATGCCGAAAGTGGCGGCCAAGTAGGTGATACCGGCACAATCTCAGATAGCCATGAAACCATCCAGATTACCGATACACGGAAAGAAAATAATCTCATCGTACACCTTGCCAACCAGCTTCCAAAAAACCCCCAATCTACCTTCTTTGCCCAAGTCAAAGAAGGCAAACGATTGGATACCATGCGTAACCATACGGCAACACACCTGTTGCACCATGCATTGCGTAAAGTCCTAGGCCAACATGTGGAACAAAAAGGCTCCTTGGTACACCCCGACTACCTCCGGTTCGATTTTTCACATTACCAGAAAATGACCGAAGATGAGATCTTGAAAGTTGAAACTATTGTTAATCAGTTGATTAGAGAGAATATCAGCTTGACAGAAATTCGGGACCTACCGATGGACCAGGCCCGCAAAATGGGAGCAATGGCGCTTTTTGGTGAAAAATATGGCGACCGGGTTAGGGTGATCCGCTTTGGGGATTCCATCGAATTATGTGGGGGAACACACGTCAGTGCAACCGGCAAGATCGGGTTGTTTCGCTTAACCTCCGAAAGCAGCATTGCGGCAGGGATTCGGAGAATTGAAGCCTTGACCGGCTTCCGTGCTGAAAATGAGGCCCGGGAGAATGCCCGCCTAATTCAGGAGCTCTCCGGTTTCCTAAAAACAGGGAAAGGTCTGGTTGAATCGGTTTTAATGATGCAGGAGGAAGTTACCCAGCTGCGTAAAAAGATCGAAGGTTTTGCCAAAGAACAACAAAAATCCATCAAACGAGACCTGTCAGGCAGAGTGAAAGAGTTACCTGGAGTCCAGGTGATCTGCGAGCGCGTTGAGCTGGACGATCCTGCCTTGGTCAAAGACCTCGCTTATCAGCTTAGAGGTGAAATGGAAAACCTTTACCTTGTCCTTGGGACCCTCATCAACGGCAAACCAAATCTATCAGTCATGATTTCGGATGAACTGGTGAAAAAACTGGGACTGAATGCCGGTGCTATTGTTCGGGAAAGTGCCCGTGAAATGGAAGG
>JAAYIP010000116.1 GCA_012523435.1 Bacteroidales bacterium
ATCGCACCATTACCCATTGAGTTTGATCCGGAAGTGCCCTGTTACAAGAATATGATGAGCATGGAAGGGATGGGTGCAATGGGCGGCCATGGCGGGATGAACATCGTTAAGGCGCAGGCAATTAAGGATGCCACCATGGCTCATTTTATCAATCAGAATTACGCCCCGGGGAATCTGTTTATCCACTACAATGGATCCTATCATTCTGATAATCACGAGGGTATTGTTTGGTACCTCAAGAAACTACAGCCCGATGCCCGAATAGTCGTCCTGACTACCGTCACACAGGATGAAATTGACACCCTGTCAACGGAGTATTTGGGTAAAGCTGATTATCTCCTGGTGGTTCCGGAGCGGATGACCACGCCCTATTAGAACGTGTTGGTGTACTTGCTCCAGAGCTCTTCTGCCAGTTTCCAGTAACGATCCACAGCTTTTTCGGCGATCTCCCGGGAGTAGTTGGTTAATTTTCCGGCCACGGCATCGGGGTTCTTTTGGTAGAGTTTGAGTATCTCCTCTTCAAAGCTTTTTTGGTTTTCAAAGGCTTGATTTTCAATCTCCTGCCACACGGACTCAACCTCTCTGCTCATGGGTTGGAATCGAAGGTTACAGAGTTGGCTCACTTGCCGGAACGCCCACCAGGCACAGTCGCGCCGATACTTGGCTCTACCATCAACCCTATAGGAGTCGGGCATCTCGTTGATACCGCAGTAGAAGGGGGTATGGGGTGTCAGGACAGGGTTGTCATAGCCCAGCCAAACGATACCCCCGATTGGGTTGGGGAGCCAGTTGCGCGACTGGGTGACTTGCACATAAGTTGCTCGTGAACACGCAATTGTGCGCTCCGAGGGTACTTTTAGCAGGCTACGTGTGTCGCTGTTCATGAACGGGTTAGCCATATCGCTCTTGACGGTTTCTCCCCGGCGATTCACAATGGTGAGCGAGGAGGTCATGTCGTAGGGCGTATCTTGATAATAATCGCGGAACATGGCCAGGACATCCTTCACTGTGAGCTTTTTCTCTGGTTTGACGCTCAGCGGGAAGTTCTCCCCGTTAGGATCGAGGCGAAGGGTAGGAGCGACCAAGCTTAGTACCCGCCATTCGCGGCGGCGGCACAACATGCTTCGACGGTCGGCATAGACATAGCAAAACTCGAAAGGCTCCTTGCCTGAAGGATCCCAGAGACCGAGTTCTTCGGCCAGCGAGAAGATATTGTCGGAAGCCAGATAATTATCCGGGTCATCCAGGTTTAATTGCCTGATTCGACTGGCATTAGCTGAAACCCCAACCTCGTCATCGGGAATCCGAACGGCAGCCCAGACGGCTCCTACGTTGCCTTTCCCAGGACCAAGAATCTCGAAGTGCCAGGTTTCGTTAGGATCGGCAAAGGTAAAGCACTCACCGACATCATTATAGCCATATTGCTTGGTCAGCTCATCAATGACGTGGATGGCTTCGCGACAGGTTGTTGCGCGCTCCAGGGCCAACCGATAGAGTTCCGGGCAATCGAGCAATCCGGCATCAGACCGGAGCTCCCGTTTGCCGCCAAAGGTTGTCTCGCCAATGGCCAGCTGATGCTCGTTCATGACCGGATAAGCGGTATTGATATAAGCCCAGGTTTCGGGTGCCTGAGGAATAGTTCCGGCCACAATAGCTTCGGGATCATTGGGGCTTTTCGTTCGCTTGGGATCCAGGATGATGGAGCATTCCGATCCGGGAGTATGCTTCATCCGGGGAACCACGTTGATCCAGGTGCGGTCTGTGCCACTGTCGCAGGTGTGCGAGGTCATGGTGGAGCCATCAGCACTCGCTAACCGCCCTACAACGATGCTGGTGCAGTTATCGTACTCGATATCCTGGCTGATCACAGGCTGGAAAGCGAGGAGGGCCAGAGTCAGTAAAATCAGGGTAGGTCTATGACAATGTTTCATGGGGCCTAACAGTTTATTCATTCAATACTTCAGCGTAACGTATCCGAGGTGACGGAATTATTAGAATCCTCTGGCAAACATGGTGAAGAACAGGTCGCCCATCTCCTCCCATCGTGCCATCGCAATCCGGGCAAAGTCATGCGTGTATTGGGTTAGGTAAACCCGATGCTCTTCCGGCAGTGGATTTCCCCGTAGATCAGTTTCCGGCTCCTTCCCTTTGTTAGCTTTTAGGATCTCCATGGCTCGTTGTTCAACGGCCTGAGTTTCAGTAAAGGCCTTGTCTTCCAGCTCTTTAACTCCTTCTTCAATGAAAGAACGTGTTCTGCCCCAGCGGACTTCGGAGAGCCGGTTTGTCCGACGGAATTTCCAGATGGCAGCATCAGTCCGGTATTTTTTTTGACCACAGATTTCAAAACTGGCCGGGAGCTCGAGCGTGCCGGCATAAATTGGGATGCGGGGGCTGCATCCGGGGTTGTCAAATGAGAACCAGGCAACGCCACCAATCTCATCAGGTAACCAGTCGCGGCACTGGATGATCTGCGAATAAGAGCATCCGGATATGGCAATAGTACGTTGGCTCTCTACCGACCCGGATTTCAGCGTATTGAGCAGGGTGCGGAGGTCGGAGCTCATCCAGGGACTGGCAATCGGACTGACGACGGGCTCGCGCTTGAGCGGCTCATCACCTGTCCGGCGACCCCGAAACATCGGCGTTACCAGAAGATTTTTCGTCATATCCAGATCAGTGCCTTCGTACGTAGCTCTATAGTAGCTTATTACATCTCTTGTGCTAACCTTTTTCTCGGGTTTGACCGAGAAGGGTAGCTCCTCCATTTCGGGGGTGAGGTTCAAGGACGGGGCCATAGTACTCAGGACGTAAAACTCCCGGGTGGAGAACGGCTTCCGACCGCTGTAAGCTTTCCACCATTTAAAGGGTTCGCCACTGTTGGGATCCCAGTAGCCCATCTCTTCTGCCAAGGAGAAAACATTTTCCGAAGCCATATAGTAATCTGGCTGATCTAAATCGATCGTGCTGATTCTGGGGATGTTAGCCGAGACTCCGACATGGTTGTCCGGAATTCTGACGGCAGCCCAGACAGCTCCGGGTTCCATGGGGCCGGCGCCCATGATCTCAAAATGCCACACCTCTTTTTTATCCGCCACGGTCAGGCATTCGCCAGCATCGCCATAGCCATATTTAGTGGCAAGTTCACCCATTAGCCGGATAGCATCGCGGGCGGTGCTGCAGCGTTCCAGAGCAACGGCCTGCAACTCTTCGATCAGAAAGAGCCCATCATCATTGGCAAGCTCCCGCTTACCCCCTATGGTGGTCTCCCCAATAGCCAGCTGTTTTTCGTTAAGACAAGGATAAGCCACATTCAGGTAGGAGAAAGTCTCTGCCACTTGCGGGATCTCTCCTTTCTCAAAGGTATTACGTGTATCGTGAGGTGTTTCGGTGTGTAGCTTGCCCCAGATGATCTTGCGTGTGGCACCCTCGGGCCACGACTGGCGAGGGACAATGTTTAGCCAGGTCCGATAGTTGCCATCGCAGCTGTGCGCCGTCATGACAGAACCGTCCGTTGAGGCTTTTTTGCCGACCATGATGCTCGTGCAAGAGGCATCTTCCTCTGGTACAGGAATGAACTGAGCCTGTAATACGGGCGACAGAACCAACCCGGCCAACAAGACAGCCAGGAATACTTTTTGGGAATGGAAAAGTCTCATATTCAATGGTTTTTCAGTTGAATGTTGCTGTTTATCAAATGATTGTTTTATCTGATCTATTCGTAAGCCACTTTCCCCTCAGTGGCCTTGCCCGGATCTTTAAGGTAATATCCGGTTCCGTTTTCGATTACCTCTGCATAACGGGGAACTCCTTGACACACAATTTCATTTCCGGGATACATCTCGTTCCAACTTTCGAAGGTTTGGAGGATGGTCGATAAGTGGCGACCTACACGCACATCAATGGGCCATCCGTTTTCATCGATAGGGGCATATAAAAGGCCGTGCTTGCCGGCTTTGACAACAAAGTCGTCCTTCCCTTCAAGCAACTGTTTGCGGTCGGTGATGCCCCGGGTGGCATCAAGAAACGGTTCTGGAGCTTCTACCAGCAAGGAGATGCCCTCGGAGTGATCACCAATCTCACGATGTGACAGTCCATGCAAGTTTTTAGGGGAGAACTCGGTGCCGATGCTAAACCCTTCAAAATCAGTCAGCATCATGGAGACCATCGTTGCCAGCTCCAAACCTTTCTCGTGTGCCACGATGGTGTTGATAACCGGATATTGTAACTCAGCTTCGTGCAGATCGATGACTACATCCACCTTTTCCTGACGGATCAGCTCCATAAAGGCGAAGGTGGTTTGTTCGGTAAGTGTTCCATTGGAACGACCTGGCCATGCCCGATTCAGGTTTCGGACATCGACATAAGCCAGGTTTTGCCGACTGGGGTAGTGGATATATACCTCAGGATCAGGCCATTGATCGAGTGGATTCGTCCACCGGTCGCCCATTCTGAAAGTTCGCTCTCCCCATGGGGTCTGGATCGAATAGTCGCGCGGATAGGCTCCACTGGGGCGGGTAACAGTGGTGGCGCTCCGGTTGGTGGAGAGGGCCAGGATCAGGCGGCCCTGACTGATGATGCCATTCTCGGCCATGATCCAGGTGGCTAGCCGGCCGGCAGGTTCTTCTGGATGGGATCCTCCCAGGACCAACATGGTTGCCCCGGGTTCTTCGCCTTCCAAGATGTAAATATTGCAGTCGTTGATGGTTCCGCTGATCTTGTCGAAGTAGTCGCCCAGCTTTTTCACAGCGGTGACTCCCTCACTCA
>JAAYIP010000117.1 GCA_012523435.1 Bacteroidales bacterium
ACGAATAGTAAGGATCCACCCCGGACACTTTTAATACCCTTCGAAGAGCACTTGTTTCATACTTCCGACTATTAAAATAGGTGAATACCTGCTGATTATACACACTCATACCTGCTTCCCGGATCATCCGGATCGATTGGATAAAGTCGGCCGTGATCTCGGTAGGATGCTCCACATGTGTGACCACACAAACTTCCCTTTTACCAAATTCATGATGTTCTTTAAGCAAGGCAATCAACTCTGGTGTAATACGATAAGGTAAAGTCACCGGTATTCTGGTTCCAATACGGATTCGCTCCACATGATCAATCTCTGCCAGCTTGCTAAGAATCTTCTTAAGATAACCATTCGGAAGCATCAACGGATCTCCGCCGGTAACTAATACTTCAGTAATATGTTTATTGTCTCTTATCCAATTGATTGCCTGATAGATGAGGTTGCTCGAAACCCCAGAATCCTCCACTGATTTGATCTCCCAATTACGCTGACAATAGACACAGATCTGCGGGCAGGTATCAATCGGCTTAAGTATCAAAATCTGAGGATACCTGCGTGTGATTCCTGGAATCGGAGAGGTAGATTTTTCGCCCATGAAATCCATGTCCACCTGGAGCATCTTGTTATCTGCTACCCGCTCGCAGTAATTACGGCTAGGAATCACCTGCGCCCTGACAGCCCGGTCGATTTCCGATGGCCCTTCGGGGCTGAACATGGCAAAATAATAAGGGGTAATCTGAAACGGGATATTCCGCTCTTCGGCGCTCCGAAGTCCATCCTCCTCCTCGGGGGAGAGCTTCACCAGCGCTTTGACCGTCTTCAAATCGCTGATGATATGTTTCATCTGCCAATGGTAATCGTACCAGTCATGCTCCGAGGCTTTGAAGTATTTCAGGATCCGCTCTTTCATGATCTGGAATTCTTTCTCCAATTGCGGATCAGTACCTTTGGGAATCAAATTGATAGATGTCTCCATTTTTTTTGCATATGCGTTCAGTCGTCTCGAACGCATAGAGGCAGCCTTTTCAGGATCCTCCGGTATAGTCAGGATCTCTTGGGTAATATTGGATTGCGCATTGATCCCCCTAAAAAGATAGATGAACTCCATGATAAAACCCTCACTTGGAAAGATGCTCTCATCAGGGTCATCAGCTGCCAGTTTTCGTAAAATCTTTAGCGCAGAAAGGCCTGTATTTTGCTCATTCTCAGACCTTATGATATTCTTCATAGCCCGAATGCACTCCTTGGCATTATTGCGCTCACAGATGTGAAAGTGCGTTTTCCCACGATCGGAATAGATGTTAAAATATAACCGCTCCTGATCGGCGAGATAACTCATTAGCGGCTTTCTTGCTTCGGCCAGTGACTCAGATTGTTTCAAAAGCTGCCGGATGGCCGGATCAGCTTCCCACATGATCTTTACTAACTCTTTAACTCCCTTATTTAGAATGTTTTTCATTAAACGACATTTTAATTCAAGTTACAATATACTAAAAAACAGGGGAAGCTCAAAACTGAGGTTGCTCGATCGCCTCCCATTCGAGGGCACAAACCATCAATCCTCTGGGAATATGATAGCAGCCTTTCCATTTGCCACCCTTGAGCGGAAGCAGCACTTCACCTTGGCGGTTGAGATAGCCAAACCATTCGTCATATTCGGGATCGGGGAAATGGCTCCAGACGTACTGTTGAACCCGATCGATCCATTCGGGCAGGCGTGGGTCAGCGGTAAGGCGAAAGCCTTTAATCAGGCTGATGAGAGTCTCCATATGAACCCACCAAAGCTTCTGATCCCATTCCAGCTGTTGAGGCGGATATCCTTTACTATCAAGGAAATAGTAAATCCCACCATATTCGTGATCCCAACCAAACTCAACGGTCCTCAGGGCAATATCGACAGCACGGTTAATCAAGGGGGTATTGTTGTTCCGACCGGCCAGATCCATGATGAACCACATGGCTTCAATGGCATGACCTGGGTTGAGCAGGCGCCCCTCAAACGAATCGGAGAAAGAGCCATCGGGATGAACCTGCTCTCGTATCAGTCCGGATTCAGGATCAAAAAACACCTCCATCACCTCATGAATGCACTGATCGATCGTCTCCTCCACAAGGGTTTTTTCTAACAGTGGCTCCAGCTCAAGCGCGAGATTGCATAGGATCATCGGCAAGGCAAAGCTCTTCAAAGGTCGGGTGCCGGGATAAGCTTTGCTATATTTACCTTTTGGATTATCACTTCTCCTAAGGATATTACGGAAAGTACGAACTGCCATCTCTGCACTCTCAGCATCGCCAGTGGCCTTGTGCCATTCACCGAAAGCCATCGCCGCAAAACAATCAGAAAAGATGTTGTATGGCTGGACCAACGGTTTGCCCTCGCGGGTGAGAGAAAAAAACCAGTTACCCTCTTCATCCCGCGCATGGTTCTTCAGAAAATCTAGCCCGAGGCGCGACAGGTCGAGCCACTCCTGACGAGCCTCGATCAGGTTAAAAAGCTTCGCAAACATCCACGCCTGCCTAGCCTGTAGCCAGACAAACTTGTCAGTATCATAGACCCTACCCTGCCTGTCGAGACAGGTAAAATACCCCCCATAGAGCTGATCAGGCGAGTTTTTTTCCCAAAACGGAATCACACGGGTGAGAAGCTCAGAACGATACCAAGTCGCCTGGAGAGTCGACCCCTGGCTGAAGGTTGGAATTAAGGAAGGCTGACTATTTTGACTCATATTCATAATCAAGGTGATATGTTCAAAACAAAGGAGAATAATACTCTTTCTGTACAGCAACGTAAGTAAGTCCCTCGCTGATATGGGTTGCAGGCCAGATCAGGCTCACCAGCCAGCCGATGAGGAGGGCAGAGATGAAGCCAGCAAATCCGTACATCAAGAAGGAAAGAGCAGTAAACTGCTTCACCAAGAGTAGCACCACGAAGCTCCCCGCCATACCGATGAATGCCGCGACTGGCCCAATTCGGCGGATGAAAATCCCCATGGCGAAGAGAGCTGCTAAGCCGCTAGTAAGGAGCCCCAAGAACGTATTAAACTGATCCCAAAGAGAGGCTATATTCCATGTTGCCAACATAATAGCCAACGAAGTACCCGCTAGTCCGGCCACAATTCCCGACCCTCGAGCCACCCGCATCATC
>JAAYIP010000012.1 GCA_012523435.1 Bacteroidales bacterium
AGATTCCGGCTGCGATGCAGTAAACAAAATTCGGATCACTTGGAGCGAAGGCGAACATCATCCTGGAGACGTTAGCGTCGAGAATCAAGTTTTCTTCCAAACCGGTGGCTGAAGAAATTTTGGTGAAAGTCCCTGGAGCGCCATTTTCTGAGCGGTAGGCCATTTGTCCAACGCATGCGATCACGGTGCCATCGGATGCAACTTTTACGTCATATGCCGGTAAGGTGATATCAGCGATTGGATTGACCCAACTTTGACCACCGTCAGTTGACAGGCGCAGCCCTTTTACAGTAGCTACAAAGATTTTGTTGGCGTCAACTGGATCAGCTGCCATGGCATAAACCAGGATGAAGGTTTCCTGTGCAGTTGGCTCATCCCAGGTTGAGGTAAGACGGTTGAACGTGAGGCCTCGATCGGTAGATTTCCAGATGCCTTGACCTAGGATTCCCTGGTGGCTGTTTTGCGGATTGCCTTCGGTTACTGCAGCACCTTCACCGGTTCCGAAGTAAATGTCTCCGTTAGCTGCCTGGCAGATGGAAGAGACGGCCAGATTTTCAAATAGCTGGCCAGATCCTGTGGTTGTTTTTTGCCAGGAGGAACCAGCACTGGTTGACCTCCAGAGGCCGCCACTGACGCTACCAGCTAAAACAACATCCGGATTGTCCTTGTCAAGCAGGATGGCTCTTGTACGGCCGCCGATATTGTTTGGCCCGAGCTCATTCCACATCATGTTCAGGGAGTTGCCGGCTTTTCTGTGCAGGGCCCTGACCTGTTCCTGGGCACGGATGATGTCAGCTACATCAATAGTGCCCGTGTATTGGTTGACACGGCGGGCTGAAACATAATTGGCAGCATTCTGTGGATCTAAATCCCTGACAGATTGCGTACCATCGGCCTTGGGCTTGATTTTTCCCTCAGGCCGGACCTGGCCGAAAGCCATGGTTCCAACGGCAAAAACAAGAGCAACTGCTAAGAGTAAATGTTTGTTTTTCATAATCTTTAAATTTCAAAAAATAGCGTAGGTCTCCCAACGGATATAGGGTCTAAAAATACAAAAAAAATGAATAAACAAAAATTTGCCTGTATTTTTTGGACCTTAGTATTGACGGGCTATTCAGCCTTTCGTGGCCACTTCTTCTCACCAGCAAGCCGGGCGTCCAGTACCTTGCCGAAACGGTAGGATACAAACAGGGAAACAAACAGCTGACGGTTATCTTCGGTAGCTAAAATCTCTAGCTTCCGTAGAAAGCCTTCTAGCTGCACCCCACCTTCTAGTGCGTTAAGGTCTTCATCGTCAATGCCATACTCAAAACATAAACCTGCCCGGGCAAAGATGCCAGGGAGAACCCGGGTTTCACCTAACCCCACGTAAAATGGCTCCCTGTCGTAAATATCATAGATGCTTTGCATATAATCTGCATCAAACAGAGACCTTTCGTACGTGACATATCCGGTGTAAGAATTAAATCCGGTAATCTTTTTGTAATAAATTGGTTTTAAGGCAGATAGTGAAAATCCGCCCGTCATGAAGTACCGGATAGAAATCCCTCCCACATCATATTTACTGAATAGTTCTTTCTGATAGCCTGCTCCGGCGCGAAGGAGAATAACATCATTGATCTTGCCGAAAACAAACGAACGCCCCCAGCCACCAATATAATAACTCTGGCTTTTGATCTCCTTCGGGTGCTGAATGGTTCCCACATCGATGTCAATAATGTAGCTGCTAAACGCATCGATTCTGCTGGCGTACCTGAAATTAGCTGCCCAGCCATTGGAATGTAGGGTCCCGGCATAGCTTCTTTCGTTGCGAAAAAAGATTCGCTCCTCTGTGGGGATCTCATATTGGGCTGATACCTGATAGAAATTACCACCCAAGATGATCAAGATCAGCAGGATACGAGTGTTAATCAGTTTGTGAGTCAGGTTGATCCGCATAGATTGCTTTGTCGGTTATCTGTTTATTGGTTTGGGGATTGCCGGACTGAATTGATCATTTGCAAACCGACCAGCCTGTCGAATCGTTCCCGAACATCCCGGTAATAGACAAATATATAATAGTCATTTTCCGTTTCGTAGTGGGATCCGTCAACCGTATAGAGAACAGGCGATTCAGTTCCCTCTGGCACAAAGGCATATTGATAATCGTAAAAGCCCTGCTTTAGTAACATGGTGGTCTGATAGGCTTCTTCTGTTTCATTCCAGGCTAGCCGGGCTTCCGGCCGGATCCCAAAGCCAGTCAGGCCCCCAAAGAGGTAGATCTCCCCACCATCAAAAGGCTCCGGCAGGCTGAGGCTGAAGTGGACCTGGACGTAATCAGCTTCGGTACGATTATCAAAGGCATCATCCCAACGGATAAAAAAGCGTCCGTTAAGGTCTTCGTAATAGTCATAATCTTGAGAGCTTCTATCTCGATCGGAATGAAGAAATACATGGCGCAGTGGCCGGATAAAGCGGATCTCCCGGATCCTTTCAGAATTGTATTTCAAGTTTTTGGTGTCAAAGTATCTGAACTCTGAACCTCCCGGAAACAGATTGATATCATCATATTCATAAATCAGTCTGTCTGGCTGTATGTAGTTGGGTTTCAGTTCGGTTATGGCAGTCAGGAAGTTCAGGTTCTGGCAAACTGTCACACTGATATTGCGCATGGGGTCATCCAGCGGGAGATTTTCGTAGAAAATGGTGAAGTCAACTTCCTGTGCGGTATTGAATCTGTTGAGGTTATCTGTTCGATGTGCGGTAGCTTGAATCGTCACTTTGGGTTCGACAATAAAAAAGCGCTTTGTCAGAACGGGTAATGTCTTGTCATAGTTACGGTAAACATAAAGGATATAATTTCCTGGAAGAGTTGGACGGAGGTCGCTGTTGGGTATTTCCAGGATGTAATGTATATAGGGTTGGAGGGTGTTCCTGGAGTAACGGAAATCGCGAATTTCTGATTCAGGAATGCCATTAAGATACCGAGTGGCCGGAACATCTGAAGGCTTCCAGTCGGCCGAGCAATGGATAAAGGTATAGGAATAGACTGCTGGGTTTTCTTCGAGCCCGTCGAATTCCAGGAAGAGGCGGGTCGTATCTTGCAGGTTGCGGATTGGGGCAGACAGGTTCCATCCAGCGCGGTAAAGTTCGACCGTTTTTATCCGGTCGTCATAAACTTGATCCGCAAAAATTATATTTTCGTATTCATCGGGTTGGGTCCATCCTGTTGTTGTAGAACAAGGGATTTCACCCCTGGAGGGATTCCCCGGAATGGCCAATAGAAGAGATAAAAGACAATAAAGTAACCTCATAAGCTAGTAAGCGAAAGCAAAATGGATATTTTTGTATCAATTTCAAAAAACATACCAATGCCATGTCAAAGGTAATTAAAATCAAAAGAGGATTGGATATCCGGCTGAAAGGGTCTGCGGAGAAGGTTTTCCGGGCGACACACCTGCCGGACCGCTTTGCCGTTAAGCCTCCTGATTTCAAGGGGATTACCCCGAAGGTTTTGGTCAAGCCAGGCCAGGAAGTCAAGGCGGGAGAACCGATTCTGCTTGATAAGGTACATCCTGGAATTATCTGGGTTTCACCGGTTGCGGGGATTGTGGATTCGGTTAACCGTGGTGAACGTAGGAAGTTGCTGGATGTCGTGATCCAAAGAACCGGGTCGGATGATTTTGTGTCATTTGAGACGGGTGATGTGGCAACTATGGATGAAGCCCGGGTGCGGGAACTGATCATGCTTTCAGGTCTCTGGCCTGCGATTGTAGAAAGGCCTTATGGGGTTTTGGCCAATCCTACAGTGACACCCAGGGATATTTTTATTTCCGGATTTGATACGGCACCCTTGGCTCCTGATATCGATTTCCTGCTGCAAGGTCAGAAAAAAGGATTCATGACTGGCGTGGAAGCTTTGAAAAAACTGACATCAGGGAGGGTTTATATCAGTTTGCCTGAGGGTTACGATGATGAGGGCCTTCTCCAAGGAGTATCAGGTGTTGAGTATACCTATTTTCGTGGACCGCACCCTGCCGGCTTAGTGGGTGTTCAGATTCACCATCTGGCTCCGATCAATAAGGGTGAGGTGGTCTGGACCATTTCGCCGCAACATGTTGCCAGAATTGGGAACACTCTTTTGCAGGGCCGTGCAGATACACGCTGGGTCGTTGCCCTGACTGGTGCCGGACTGAAAGAAACTGGTTATTACCAGACAATTATGGGTGCGAATATTGATGGGTTGGTTGAGAATAACCGTGCAGATCAGGAGATAGAAAATCGCGTGATCAGCGGCAATGTCCTGTCGGGCACGAAAATCAACCCAGAAAATTTTATCGGATATTTTGATTCTCACCTCTCTGTCATTCCGGAAGGAAATCAATATGAGCTTTTTGGCTGGGCGCTTCCTGGCTATAAAAAATTTACCAATTCCAGAGCTTTCCTGAGTGCTCTGAACCAAAATCGTGAATGGAACCTGGATACCAACCTGAAGGGCGGTCAACGGGCGTTTGTAGTATCTGGGCAATATGAGAAAGTGCTCCCGATGGACATTTTACCTGTGTACCTTCTGAAAGCAATTCTGGCTGAGGACTTTGACCGTATGGAACAATTGGGAATTTACGAGGTTATTGAAGAGGATCTCGCTCTTTGTGAATTTGTCTGCACATCCAAAACAGATGTGCAGGAAATTCTGCGCAGAGGACTTGACCTGGTACGGAAGGAGCTGAGTTAATCACATAAAACCCGCAAGAAGAATTCACAAAATCATGAAAGCAAATAAATTACGGAATATGGTCGACCGAGTTAAGCCTCACTTTGAGAAGGGAGGCCGGTTTGCCGCTCTGCATTCCGCTTTTGACGCCATTGAGACATTTCTCTTTGTGCCCAATGAAGTTACCGCGAAAGGAACGCATATCCGCGATGGTATCGACATGAAGCGTACCATGATTATCGTGGTGATTGCCCTTTTGCCTGCACTGTTGTTTGGTATGTTTAATGTTGGTTACCAGCATTTCCTTTCAATCGGGGAAGCTCTTCCGTTTTTTTCTTGGCAAGGATTCTGGTTTGGATTTCTGAAAGTCTTGCCGATCATCCTCGTTTCCTATATCACTGGCTTGGGCATAGAGATCATCTTTGCCCAGATGAAAGGGCACCAGGTAGCTGAGGGTTTCTTTGTCAGCGGAATGCTCATTCCTCTCATCATGCCGATAGATACTCCGTTGTGGATGATTGCATTAGCAACAGCCTTTGCGGTCATCTTTGGGAAAGAGGTCTTTGGCGGCTCAGGGATGAATATCTTCAACCCGGCACTTTTGGCACGAGTTTTTGTCTTTTTTGCTTATCCGGCCTACATGACGGGCGACCGGATCTGGGTTGCCGGAATGACTCGGGGAGAGGGAATTGTTGATGGATTTAGCGGTGCAACACCCCTGGGTAATGCTGCCGCAGATTCGATAGACCGGATTCCGGGGTTTTTGGATCTTTTCCTGGGTACCATACCTGGATCAATCGGCGAGACTTCCACTCTGGCGATTCTTTTAGGGGCCGTATTGCTCCTGGTTACTGGCATCGGCTCATGGAAAATCATGTTGTCGGCTCTGGTCGGTGGAGTTGTCATGGGCGGAGTCCTTAATATTTGGGGCGCAAACTCCTATATGGAGATTCCGTTCTATTCTCACTTGGTCATGGGAGGCTTCGCATTTGGTGTTGTCTTTATGGCTACCGATCCCGTGACGGCAGCTCAAACCGAAACGGGAAAATGGATCTATGGCTTTCTCATCGGCTTTTTGTCCATTCTCATACGGGTTGTGAATCCAGCTTATCCTGAGGGAGTTATGCTGGCCATTCTGCTGATGAATATGTTTGCTCCACTGATCGACTACTATGTTGTTCAGGCTAATATCAAACGCCGCCTCAAGCGGGTAAAGAGTCCAACTGTTAACTGAGAAAAAAGTCCACCATGAATAAGAGCAATTCATACATCTTTATATACGCGACGGTACTGGTTGTCCTTGTTGCGACACTCCTCGCATTGGCAGCTAACGTGTTAAAACCTTTCCAACAAAAGAATCTTGAGATTGCCAAGAAACTTGAAATCCTCCGGTCGGTTGGTAAAGGATGGGAGCTCACGGAGGATGTCTCAAAAAACCAATTTGTAGAAGGTGAGTATGATAAATATATCACCGCCTCATTGGTCGTTAATCCGGAAGGAGATGAAATGTCGGGCCGGGATGCTTTCCTGATTGACCCGGTAAAAGAGTCGAAAAAGCCTGAGAATGAAAGAGTTTATCCAGTATTTATCTGTACCCATGACGATGGATCAAAGAATTATATCTTTCCAGTCAATGGAAAAGGTTTGTGGGGTCCGATCTGGGGTTATGTAGCTCTGGAGCCTGATCTGAACACCATCTCGGGGGTCTTTTTTGATCATAAAGGGGAGACACCGGGTCTTGGTGCGGAGATTAACACCCGGACTTTCCAACAGCAATTCGAGAAGCTCCGAGTTTTTAACGACACTGAACAGTTTATTGGGATCAAGATCAATAAGAGCAATGAGCCTAGGGTGGAGAATCATACGGTTGATGCTATTTCTGGTGGTACTATCACCTCTAAGGGCTTACAGGAGACGATCTTTGAGAGTTTGACAGATTATCTGCCATTTATTAACAAAGCAAAACAGTGATTTTATGAGTCAGCTATTTTCATCATCGAATGTGAAGCTCCTGACAAATCCCCTGAATCAGGAGAATCCGATCACCGTGCAGGTTTTAGGAATCTGTTCGGCACTTGCAGTAACCGTGCAGATGAAGCCGGCACTCGTTATGGCTTTGTCAGTTACCATTGTTATGGGAGTCGCCAATCTGATCATCTCTCTTCTTCGCAATACCATTCCCCCGAGAATCAGAATCATTGTTCAGCTGGTAGTTATCGCCACCTTAGTGATTTTGGTGGATCAGATCCTCAAGGCTTTTCTGTATGATGTTAGTAAAGAGCTGTCTGTGTTTGTCGGGCTGATTATTACTAACTGTATCATCCTTGGGCGCTTGGAGGCTTTTGCTATGTCAAATAAACCTTGGCAGTCATTGCTCGATGGAATTGGAAACGGGTTAGGGTATGCCTGGATTTTATTTGTGGTAGCCTTTTTCAGAGAATTTTTGGGATCAGGCACCTTCTTTGGATACCCGGTCCTGGAGAAGATCGGCCTTTATCAAACCGGGTATGTCAATAATGGTCTGATGATCCTGCCTCCCATGGCACTGATCCTCGTGGGAGTCATCATCTGGGTGCATCGTAGTTTTAATAAATCACTCATCGAATCGAAATAATTCCTGGGCATGGAACATATTAACCTATTTATCAGTTCGGTTTTTGTTAACAACATGGTGTTTGCCTATTTCCTAGGCATGTGTTCTTACCTTGCTGTATCCAAAACCGTGAAAACGTCGGTTGGTCTGGGGCTTGCCGTGGTTTTTGTAATGTTTATTACCATACCCATTAACTACCTGATGGAAAAGTATTTACTTAGGGAGGGGGCGTTGGCATGGTTGAGCCCTCAACTCGCCGGAGTTGATTTAAGCTTTTTAAGTTTCATCATGTTCATTGCAGTCATTGCTGCCATGGTACAATTGGTTGAAATGGTGGTGGAAAAATTTTCCCCCGCACTGTATAATGCACTAGGGATATTCTTACCGTTGATTGCTGTCAACTGTGCAATTTTGGGAGGATCTCTGTTTATGCAGGAGAGGGAGTTTGCAACAGTTTGGGAGTCAGCAACTTTCGCTGCTGGGTCCGGCTTTGGATTTTTCCTGGCCATTGTTAGCCTGGCTGCTATCAGGGAGAAAATCAAATACTCTGATGTACCTGCCCCACTCCGAGGACTGGGGATCACCTTTATTTTGGTTGGGCTGATGGCTATGGCGTTTATGGGTTTTATGGGATTCAAAATTTAACGAATAATGAATATCATCATACTGCTTCAGGCAATGACTGGTACCGGATTACTGGTTATCCTCAGCGTGGTTGTCTTCCTGCTGATCATTCTGGTTCTGGTTGTTCTTTTGCTATTTGCCAAAAAGAAGTTGACTCCGCAGGGGCTGGTCCATCTTGATATTAACAATGGTCAACGGGTTATTGAGACAGAACCTGGTTCAACCATACTCTCCACTCTCTCCAACAATGGGGTTTTCCTTCCTTCAGCTTGTGGGGGAGGAGGGACCTGTGGGATGTGCAAGTGCCAGGTTATTGAAGGGGGAGGATCGATTCTTCCAACGGAAACCGGGTTTTTCTCACGAAAGGAGCAGCAGAACTACTGGCGTCTTGGTTGCCAGGTCAAAGTTCGCAATGATATGAAGATCAAAGTGCCTGAATCGGTTCTCGGAATTAAGAAATGGGAGTGTGAGGTGGTGTCGAACCGTAACGTGGCCACCTTTATTAAAGAGTTTGTAGTTAAGCTGCCGGAGGGAGAGAGCCTAGTGTTTGATTCTGGTGGATACATCCAGATTGATGTGCCAAGGATGGTGGTGGATTTTAAGGAGATGCAGGTTGAGAAGGAGTTCCGGGATGAGTGGGACAATTTCAAGATGTGGGATTTGCGTATGAACAATCCGGAGCCGACATATCGGGCCTACAGCATGGCCAACCACCCGGCCGAAGGTAATATCGTGATGCTGAATATTCGTATCGCAACCCCACCATGGGATCGAACTAGGGGTACATTTGCCCGGGTGAATCCGGGTATCTGTTCCTCATTCATCTTTTCGCGCAAGCCCGGAGATAAGGTGATGATATCTGGGCCTTACGGAGAATTCCATATCAAGCCCACCAACCGTGAAATGGTTTATATCGGCGGTGGTGCGGGAATGGCTCCCCTGAGGTCGCATATTTTTCATCTGTTCCATACGGAAAAAACTACCCGTAAAGTCAGTTATTGGTATGGCGCTCGCTCAAAGCGAGAGGTATTCTACGAGGATGAGTTCAGAGCTATTGAGCGCGATTTTCCAAATTTCACTTTCAATTTAGCCCTTTCCGAGCCTAAGCCGGAGGATAATTGGACAGGTCTTAAGGGCTTTATCCATAAGGTGTTGTATGATGAGTATCTCTCCAAAATTGAAGAGCCTGAGGAGATCGAATTTTATCTGTGTGGTCCACCACAGATGACGGATGCGGTCCTAAAAATGCTCTATGATTTAGGAGTACCGGATGATATGGTTGCTTTCGATGATTTTGGCGGATAAAATTTGGTCGCCCCTCAAAAGGTTGCTGTGGTTGTTCTTGTTGATATCAGGGATAACGTCATGTACAGCCGACTGGAAATACCATTTTCAGGAGGGGCTGATTTATGGTAGCACCTACCATGTTGTCTATGAATATAAAGAGAGGAAACCGCTGACTAGGGATATTGAGCAGATTCTTACTCGCATCAACAATTCCATGTCGATTTACGACAGTACTTCTTTGATTTCCAGAATTAACCGCAATGATCCGGAAGCTTTACTAGATGAGGATCTGAAATATGTTCTGCAACAGGGATTGGAGATATCGACGGAGACAGGCGGATCGTTTGATATGACTGTAGCTCCACTGGTTAATGCCTGGGGTTTTGGTTTCAAAAAGCGTGAGGAGGTTACTTCGGAGTTAATTGATAGTCTGTTGGAATTTACTGGTTATCAATTGATTCGAATTGAGGGTGATCGTTTGGTTAAGGTGGATCCACGGGTTATGATTGATCTTAACGCCTTAGTTCCGGGCTATGTTGCTGATCTGATAGGAGCTTTCCTGGAGTCAAAAGGGGTGCAGAATTACCTCGTAGAGATTGGAGGTGAGCTTCGGTGTCGTGGATTGAACCCGAAAGGAACTCTCTGGAGGGTGGGTGTGGATAAGCCACTTGAAGGACTGATTGATCGTCAGATTCAGGTGGTACTCAATTTAGGTGAAATATCGGTTACTACTTCGGGTAATTATCGTAAGTTTTATGAGGAGGGTGGTGTGAAGTATTCTCACACGATTGACCCGGTAAGTGGTTATCCGGCTAGGAGTACTTTATTGTCGGCCACTGTGTTGATGCGGAATTGTATTGATGCTGATGCCTGGGCTACTGCTTTTATGGTGATGGGGTTAGACAGAGCCAAAGAGGTCGTAAATGCCAGGGATGATTTGGAGGTATATTTTATTTACAGTGATGAGGAAGGCAATTTCCAAACCTGGGAATCAGCGGGAATGGGGCGTTACCTACAGGAGTCGATGGAGGAGCAGCAGCAGCCGGATCCACAGCCATGATGCCCGGTTCCATGATCTAGGTGGTCTTTTCCCAAACGGGATTGCTGATGGGCTTGAAGGTCGTCATGTCTGGCACAGGTAATTCCCAGTTTTTTCATGTCCGGATTGGTTTCAATCTCTGTTTCAGGGAATTGACCGTTTTTGCGAAAGATGATGTTCAGGCTCAGGCCAACGACAGCGATCAGGACGAGGACGAGTGATAGGGCGATTACAGTGATTAGCATTGTGGTTCGACTTATATCAAATAAACACCCAAAAGTACGAATTGTTGCCAGGTTTTGGGTTAATCTTTCTTTTCTGCGATACTGGTCTTGGCTGGTTCGGCCATCTCTTCCGGACTCAGGCGTCTGATGCGGATATTGAGCCAGGCGAACAGCATAGTCATAAGTGGGCTGATCAAGCAAAAAAAGGCGTAAGGGAAATAGATCCAAGTAGATACGCCGAGGACTGCTGATTGGGTAGCGCCGCAGGTATTCCAAGGTATCAGGACTGAGGTGACAGTTCCGCTATCTTCGAGAGTACGGCTCAGGACTTCTGGTTTCAGACCTCGTTGGCGATAAACCGGCGCAAACATTCTGCCCGGGACCACAATGGCCATATATTGGTCGGAGGCGGTGATGTTGAAGAAGATACAGGTGGCAGCAGTGGAGGAAACCAGTGCGACGGTTGATTTTGCGCGGTCAATGATGATCCGGATGAGTCGTTTAAGCATACCGGTTACCTCCATGGCACCTCCGAAGATCATGGCTGGGATGATGAGCCAGATTGTGTTGAGCATACCGGCCATACCCTTGGTTGCGAGCAGCTCATTAACTTCCGGTTGTCCTGTTTCTATCTGGATAGGTCCGAACATAGCTTTAAAGCAGGCCATATAGGCATTGATGCCCCAGCCACCTTCGTGTTCGCCAACCTGTTTGATAATATCTGGTTGAAAAATCAGAGCAAAGGCAGCGCCGAGCAGGGTGGCGAACATCAGGGCCGGAATTGCTGGGGTTTTCAAGAGGATAACCGCGATGGTCAGGGCTGGTACCAAGAGAAGCCACGGTGTGATTTGGAATGTTCCTTTGATGGCTTCCATGACGTTTTGCACATCAAGGGAGGTGTCCTTGCTTTGGAGTGTAAATCCCCAGATTAGCAGGATGATCAGTGTAATGACCATGGAAGGAACAGTAGTGTAGAGAAGATATTTGACATGGGTGAACACATCTGTTCCGGCCATGGCTGGTGCCAGGATAGTTGTATCGGAAAGGGGGGAGATTTTGTCACCGAAATAGGCGCCGGAGATGATGGCTCCGGCGATGATTCCTTCGTGGATGCCGAGGGCTTTGCCGATTCCGAGCAAGGCAATTCCTAGGGTAGCAACGGTTGACCAGCTACTCCCGGTGGCAACGGACACCAGGCTACAGATGATGCAGGCAGCAAAAAGGAAGATGGATGGATGGAGGACTAACAGGCCGTAATAGATTAGGGTGGGCACGACTCCGCTCAGGAGCCAGGTGCCGGTCAGGGATCCGATTAGTAGAAGGATGAGCATGGCGGGCATTGCTGCGCCAATGCTGTTAAGCATACCATCAAACAGATCGTTCCACCGGAAACCTAATCTAAGGGCGAGCAGACTGCAAACGCCAGCTGACAGGAGAAGGGCCATCTGGTTGGCACCGCTGAGGGTGTCATCCCTAAAGAAAAGCACATTCAGGGTTAGAAACCCGATCAGGACGATGAGGGGAATTGCCGACTGCAGCAGGTTAGGGCTTCGAAATCCGGTGTTTGGTTCACTCATCGGCGGCAGGCGCTTAAATCAGGTTAACCTCTTTCAGCGCTGCGTGAATCAATCCCCACGTGTTTTCTATATCCTGATCAATTCCGATGGCTATTCTAACCAATCCTGGCGATAGCCCCATCGAGTGTTGGAGGTCGGTTGGTACTTCGGAGGAGGTGCTGGTCCCTGAATTTGAAAAGAGCGTTTTAAAATAGCCCAGGCTGACCGCGATAAAGCCAACTTCTCTGTTCTGCATCGCTACCATCAGATCGTTAGCCAGCTTTTTGGTGCCGGTGTCGATGCTTAAAATGCCTCCAAAACCATAAGCTGGATTCATGAGTTTCTTCATCATATCATGCTGTGAATCAGTCGGCAGGCCGGGGTAGGTGACTCGAAGCTTGGCCGCTGCCAACTTTTCAGCGATAAACTGGGCATTCTTACTATGCTGTTGCATTCGAAGATGGAGGGTGAATAGGTTTTTATGAATACTGGAGGCTCTGAGCGGTTCCAATACTGGCCCCAGCAACATGGCCATGCCATCATTTAGATTTGACAGACTATTGATAAACTCCCAGCTGCCACAAATAGCTCCCCCGATGCCGTCGCTCTTCCCATTAATGAATTTGGTCAGAGAGTGTACTACGATATCGGCGCCGTGATCAATAGGAGTGACCACCATTGGGGTAAAGGTATTGTCAACAACCAGTTTAATTCCTTGACTGTGAGCAATAGTAGCCAGACCGGGCAGGTCGGAAACTTTTAGTAGTGGGTTAGTCAACGTCTCGGTGTAGATGACCCGTGTATTGGGTTTAACAGCGGCTTTGACCTGTTCGAGGTTGGTAATATCGACAAATGTTACTTCGACTTTGAATCGGGGCAGGACGTTTTTAAAGAAGGCAAATGTTCCGCCGTAGGTGGTGACGCTAGTGATTAGGTGGTCTCCTGCAGAGCAGAGTTGCAGAATGGTGGTGGTGATGGCGGCCATTCCAGAACCAGTGACCCAGGCAGCTTCGCTATTTTCAATAGCAGCGAGTGCTTTGGAGAGCTCGAAGTTGGTTGGATTCCAGTGGCGTCCGTAAAGGAATGCGCCTTCCAGCTTGCCCTCGAAGCAATCAGTCATTAGGGATGCTGAGTCGAAGCGAAAGGTGGAAGAGTCAGTAATGGCAGGATTAACACCATCATATTCACCTGAATGTTGAGTGAACTGTAGTCTTGTTGCAGGATCTGTTTTTGTCATTGTGGCAGTTATTATTGGACCAAAGTAATAAAATTCTTTATTTTGGATAGTTAACAGGTGGAATAGTGATGAAGGAAAACCTTGATTTTTTTAAGATCCAGAGCAACAACATGCTTCCACAGAGGGGAAGGGCTCTGATTGCTGAGCCTTTTCTACAGGATACCTATTTTAAACGATCGGTCGTATTGCTAACCGAGCATAATGAGGAAGGAACGCTCGGCTTTGTGATCAACAATCCTGTTGATTTTAGGATCAATGAGATTATTAAGGGTTTTCAGGATATGGATTGTTTGGTTTCCTCGGGGGGGCCGGTGCGGACTGATACTGTTCATTATCTACACACTGTTGGTCATTTACTTCCTGAATGTGAGAAGGTTATGGAGAGTATTTACTGGGGCGGAGATCTGGAGGTTCTGAAAAAGGGATTGAATGATGGCTGGATTCAGCACTATCAGGTTCGTTTCTTCGTGGGATACTCCAGCTGGTATCCTGGTCAGCTTACCCGGGAAATAAGTGAAAATTCATGGCTGGTGACGGAAATTGATGGTTTGGATGTGATGCATGGGACTGATTTTCGTTTGTGGGAGAAGGTTTTAAATCAGGAGGAAGAACGTTATCAGATGTGGACCCGCTACCCTGAAAATCCTCTCTGGAATTGACCTGCTTCCTGAAGCCTGAGCCTCAGCAGGTCGCTCAGATAGGCTGCTGTTTTGCGGTAATAGCGTTTATCTTGAAATGACATAACCCAACGGATTCCATGCAGATCATCGGTGATGAATATTTCATCAGCAGCAAGGAGATCTTTTTCGGTTAATAGAGCAGACTCCTCCACTCTTATGCCTGCATCCTCACAAATTTCTTTAACGACTTGATACATAACCCGGGGCAGGGGATAGTTTTCTGGTGCTGGAGTGAAAATCCGGTCATCCATTCTCAGGAAGATATTTCCATCAGCCGACTCAGAGAGACAGTTGGCCGGATCGGGCAGGATAACCTCATCCCATCCGTTAAGCAGCCCTTCTTGCCTGATGAGGAGTTCACGCGTCCGACTTCGGATCATTGACTGGTAAAAAGGCTCCCCTGAATTATGATACTGTTCAGATAATCCGATGGATAGCCCAGTGCGATTCAATGGGAAGTGATCGAATGAGGTCTCTTCGTTGATGGCCAAATAGCTGAAATCGGTTAATCCGGCAAAGGGCTCAGCCGGAAGGCTGGGTTTGATGATCCAATGAATCCGGCTTCCTTTTAACGACCGATTTTTGTTGAGAAGTTTTTCAAACTGTTCTTTCAATTCGTCCAGATCCAGTTTGGCGGGGATAATCCAGCCGACGGAATCGAACTGCTTACTAAGCAGGTCGTGATGATAGCTAAGCAGCGGAATCCGGTTTCCGCTAGCCAGTAGCGTTAAACTGATCGTGTGTTCTCCCCATTGAATCCATTGATCAGGGGTTAATGGCAACGCTTGTCGGGGGATAAGCTCACCATTTAATATGATATAATTGTTTTTCAATCAGTTAGACTTTGTCAGCATTCGGATAAACTGAGCAAGCAGCTCCGGATTCAGAATGATTGGAAGAAGGAAGCCGTAGATTGCGCCGAAGAAATGGGTGTCATGGGCAATGTTATCCTGACTTTTACGGCTCATGATCCAACTGTAGATCAGGTAGAGAATGGCAAAAACGATGCCTGGCACAGGCACCAGGGCAAAGAGGTATATATTGCTCCAAGGATTGAAGAAAACGGTTGCAAAGACTATTGCAGAGACAGCGCCCGATGCGCCGATTGCGTTGTAGTTGTAGTTTTTCCTGTTTCGGACCAGGGAGTAGATTGGAGAGATTAAGATTGCACCAAAGTAAAAAAGCAGGAAGTAGGGGATCCAGCGTGATCCGAAATTCAGTTGCAGGTAGGACTCCAATGCTTCGCCGAAGCTATATAATACTAGCATATTAATGAGCAGGTGAGTCCAGTTGGCATGGAGGAAGGCATGAAGAAAGAGCCGGGCATATTGATGCCGATCAAAAATTTGTACTGGATTGAGTTGGTAACGGTAAATCAGGCTGGTTTGTTTGAAAGCCAGGATTGAAAAGATGGAGGTGATAACAATAATAATAATGGTGATCGTCATACGCTGTTTAGTGCAAAATTTTAAATATCAGTTCTTTAAGAAGTTCTCCCTCGTCGGTGGAGCCATTCCCGAACCCTTTAGATTTGAGGTCATACTCCCGGAGTAGAGAGATTATCTGGATAACTTTTTTCCTCGGAAAATGTTTTATAGCTGTCAGATAGTCTTGTACGAAGTAGGCGTTGATTTGCAGGGAGGATGTGATACTTCTCGTGCTTTTATCGGGCATAAAATGGAGGGCGAGAAGCTTGCTGAAAAAGAAGAAGAGGGTTCCGATTGTCAGGGTGAATGGGTAATTCTTTTGATTGGAGGCAAAGTAGTTTATGATCCGGTTTGCTTTCAGGATATTTTTCCTGGACAGTGCTTTCACCAGTTCGAAGGTGTTATAATCTTTACTTATCCCGCTATTTTCTTCGATATGAGAGGTGGTGATCCGGTTTTGATTTTCTGGTAGGGTTAGCACGAGCTTATCCAGTTCGCCGGCCACCCTGGCCAGGTCGGTTCCCATATAATCTGTTAGAATCATGGCGGCGGAGGGTTCTATCTGGTAGTTTTTCTGACTCAGATAACTGGATATCCACCGTGGTATCTTATCCTCGTAAAGCTTTTTTGTAGCGAGGACGACCCCTCCTTTATCGATTTCTTTGTAGAGTTTCAGTCGTTTATCGAGGTTTCCATTTTTGTAGCAGAGCACCAGGATGGTTGATTTCAGTGGATGTTTAGCATAATAGACCAGGTTATCAATTTTGTTCAGCATTTGAGCTTCTTTCACAATGACCAGGTTATACTCGGCACCCATGGGGAATCTCCTGGCGAGGTTATCTACCTGGCCAGCATCTTGGTCGCGTCCATAGAGGATATTCAGGTTGAAAGGTTTTTGACTTTCATCGAGAACGATTTCCTGAAGCAGGTCGCTAACCTGGTCGATGAAATAGGACTCTTCACCCATCAGTAGGTAAATCGGATTGAATCTCCGTTCGTTTATATCTTTGATTATCTGTTCGAAAGAAACTGTTGCCATAATTTAGAACTGAAGGTGTTTAACGGATTTACTCCCATCGATTAATTCCCTGAGTGCATTGATTCCGATCTGAAGGTGGTCGGCCATGTATTGTTTTGTCACTATTTTATCGCTTTCGGCTGTTTTGACTCCGGTAGAGATCATGGGTTGATCTGATACTAAGAGGAGAGCTCCCGATGGGATTTCATTATAAAATCCGACAACGAAGATGGTGGCTGTTTCCATATCGATTGCCATGGATCGAGTTTTCATCAGATATTTTTTAAAGCGCTCGTCATATTCCCAGACTCGCTTGTTGGTGGTAAAGACAGTTCCGGTCCAGTAGTCCCGGCCGTAGTCTCGAATGGCTGATGAAACCGCCCGTTGCAGCATAAAGGCCGGTAGGGCAGGGACTTCCGCCGGAAGGTAATCGTCGGATGTTCCCTCGCTGCGGATGGCTGCGATGGGGAGTATCAGGTCGCCTACCTGGTTTTTCTTCTTCAGCCCGCCACATTTTCCGATAAACAGGCAGGCTTTTGGATTGATCGCACTGAGCAGGTCCATGATGGTTGCTGCATTCGCCGATCCCATGCCGAAGTTGATGATGGTAATCCCATTAGCAGAGGCATTCGGCATGTTGACTTCACGGGTTATCTTGACCCCATAAATAGAGGCGAACTCCTCCACATACTGATTAAAGTTGGTCAGGAGGATATGTTGCGTAAAATCCTCCAGCTTGCGCCCGGTATATCGGGGGAGCCAGTTCTCTACAATTTCTTGCTTGGTTTTCATCGGCTGAAGGTTTGTTACTTTATGATATCTTTACAGTTAACAGGATAGATCATGGAGCGCTTAAATTTACCAACTTATTCCTTCAATTTGAAGTCTGAGGATGAACGCACTCTGATTTTCGATGTTTTCCGTAATCGGTGGGTGGTTTTAACGCCGGAGGAGTGGGTTCGCCAGCATATTGCACGATATCTTTCGGATGATTTGGGTTATCCACCTTCTCTCATTTTGCTTGAGGGGTCTCTTCGGGTCAACGGGATGCCTCGTCGATATGATCTGTTGGTTCATGATCGTGAGGGGAACCCTGTCATGATTGGGGAGTGCAAAGCCCCTGATGTAAAGATTACGCAGAAGGTGTTCGACCAGCTTGCCCGGTATAATGGTGTCCTTGGGGTAGGTTTATTGCTGATTACCAATGGAATAGATCACTATTGCGTGCAATCTGATCCGGAGAATGAAGGTTACACGTTTCTGCCTCAGATTCCATCCTTTGATATTTTATCGACCCATTCCTCTCGTAGGATTTGAAGAAACCATTCATCCGAAAAACGATCAAACCCACGGATCCATTTTTCTTTTTTCCCAGTGATTCTAAAACCCACTTGTTGAAAGAGATGGAGGCTGATGGTGTTTGATTCGTTAATTGAGCAATAGATCTGATTCAGCAATAGATAGTTAAAGCAGTACTGGATTAAAACTTGCAGGGCGTCAGCGGCGTATCCTTTTCCGCGTTCAGCTTTTTCTCCGATAAGGATTCCGATACCGGCACGTTGGTGAAAGGGATCAAAATCATATAGATCGATCAAACCGATGGACTGGTTGGTTTCTTTATTTTCAATAACCAGCCTAAGCTGTTTGGCTTCAAAGATATCCAACCGTGAATCAGCCAGATATTGGCGCAGGACGAACCTAGAGAACGGAGCCAGGGTGTTACTCACCTGCCAAACCTCCGGGTCGTTTTCCCATTGGTAGAGGGTGTTTTCGTCTTCAGGTTCTAACGCGCGTAATC
>JAAYIP010000118.1 GCA_012523435.1 Bacteroidales bacterium
CTGGCATCGTGGTGGTTGATGAAGCTTATGCCGATTTTGCTACCGGTTCTTCTGCCATCAGACTGATTAAAAAATATCCTAATCTGGTGATTCTCAGGACTTTCTCAAAAGCCTGGGGCTTGGCAGCTGCCCGTGTGGGCATGGCCTTCGCAGACCCCTTTATTATTAGCCTCCTGGATAAAGTGAAATACCCTTATAATATCAGCTCCCCAGCGGCGAATGAGATTTTGCAGAAGTTAAAACAGGATCCCAGCACGGTTGACCAGTCGGTGCGTGAAATCATCGATCAGCGCGAATGGCTCCGTGAGCAGCTTGGCGTTAAGCCATGCGTGAAAACAGTCTATCCGTCAGAAGGTAATTTCCTGCTGGTGAAGGTGATCGATGCCCGAACAATGTACCAATACCTATCCGATCGCCATATTATTGTCCGGGATCGATCGAAACAACCATTGTGCGATAACTGCCTGAGAATCACAGTTGGAACAGCCGAAGAGAATCAGCGCCTGCTGGATGCGTTGGAAGCCTTTAGCCAGCCAGACTCAGCTGGCCAGCATCCAAATGATACCCAAACAACCGAAAATTGATACCTCTAGCCAATGAAACGATTTTTATTCATCGACCGTGACGGCACTCTGATAAGAGAGCCTGAAAATGAGCAAGTTGACAGCTTTGACGAACTTCGGTACTTGCCGGGAGTCTTTACCCACCTGGGCCGTATCGCTCGCATCCTGCCTTTTGAGTTGGTGATGGTGACAAACCAGGATGGCCTGGGTACACAATCATATCCGGAGGCGACCTTTTGGCCGGTACAGGACCGGATGGTTGAGACTTTGGCTCAGGAGGGCATCCGCTTTCGGGAAATTCTCATCGACCGGAGTTTTAGCCACGAAGGGCTCAATACCCGAAAACCCGGGATTGGTATGTTAACTCATTATTTGTCAGGTGATTATGATATGGCTGGATCCTATGTAATTGGCGATCGAACCACCGATATCCGCCTCGCTGCGAACCTGGGGTGCCGGGGAATATTTATCGGTACGGAAGAACGGTGGAAACAGTTCGCCACCCCTGCCGATGACCCATTTTGCGCTCTCAAAGCAACCACCTGGAAGGAGATCGCCGATTTCCTGATCAGAAAGGAGCGGTCGGCCACGGTGGTTCGTAAAACGCGTGAAACAGATATCCGGGTGGAGGTGTCGCTCCATGGTGAAGGTCAGTCGATTGTCTCCACCGGGATAGGCTTTTTTGATCACCTCCTGGATCAGCTGGTCCGTCATAGCGGAGCCGATCTGACGATCCAGACGAACGGAGATCTCCAGGTGGATGAGCATCATACGGTGGAGGATACCGCCCTGGTACTCGGTCAGGCTTTTAGACAAGCCTGGGGCGATCTGCGTGGAATGAACCGATATGGCTTTGTGCTACCGATGGATGATTCACGGTGTAGCCTCTCCATCGACCTGGGCGGAAGGCCGTATCTCCACTGGAATGCCGAGTTCCACCGCGAAAAGATCGGGGAATTGCCTACGGAACTGTTTCAGCACTTTTTTCGCTCTTTTGCCGATGGAGCTCGTTGTACTTTGCATATTGATATTCAGGGAGATAACGAACATCATAAAATTGAGGCAGCATTTAAAGCATTAGCCCGAACGCTCCGCCAAGCCTGGCAAGGATCGTGTGAGGGTGGGGTGCCGAGCACCAAAGGGATGCTGTAACTAAATCAGAAAATCAAGGGAGCGAATTTGAGCAGGTGAATAAGCAAAAATTAGAAGGTAATGAAGATTGTTGTGATCAAATATAATGCTGGGAATATCGGGTCGGTAGTGAATGCCCTGGAGCGTCTCGGGTATTCGGCCGAGGTAACGGACGATCCGGTAAGAATCAGACGAGCCTCAAAGGTGATCTTCCCGGGAGTGGGGGAGGCGAGCAGCACAATGGCCTATCTAAAGGCTAGAGAACTTGGTGAACTAATCACCTCGCTGACGCAACCGGTGTTAGGGATCTGTCTGGGAATGCAGCTGATCTGCCGCTCCTCGGAGGAGGGGGATGTGGCCGGACTGGGGATATTTTCGGAGGAGGTCAAGCGTTTCCAAGGAGAGCTGAAAGTCCCTCATATGGGCTGGAATTCAATATCTTTTGCTACGGATGAACCTTTGTTTCGAAAGATCGATCCCGGATCATACGTCTATTTTGTACACTCCTTTTTTGCCGCGACAGGCGATAATACAGTGGCTGTTTGCGAGTACGAGCTACCATTTAGTGCTGCACTGCAGCGCGATAATTTCTTCGCTGTCCAGTTTCATCCCGAAAAAAGCGGGGAGATCGGGCTGCAACTGATTAAAAACTTTCTCGAATTATGATGGAGATTATTCCTGCTATTGATTTGATTCACGGTCAGGTGGTTAGGTTGTCCGGAGGGCGCTTTGGGGAGGTGACCATCTATTCGAATGACCCGGTATTGGAAGCTCAGCGCTTCGAACGAGCCGGTTTGCACAGGTTGCATGTGGTGGATCTCGATGGTGCCCGCAGTGGTGAGCCTCAAAACCTGGATGTTCTCAGGGCAATCACCGGACAAACCGGTTTGGCGGTTGATTATGGCGGAGGCATCCGCTCCTATAAATCTTTGGCTCAGGTTTTTCAGGCGGGTGCTTCACAGGTTAGCATTGGAAGTATGGCCGTGACTGATCCGATTATGCTGCGCGATTGGATTGCTGAATTTGGCCCTGATCGTTTCCTTCTGGGTGCTGATGTCCGCGATTTAATGATCGTGTACCATGGATGGCAGGCTGGTACCCGGATACAATGGACGGAATTCATCAGCCAATGGCTGGGATATGGCATCACCCAATTCTTTTGCACGGATGTTGAGCGTGATGGATTGTTTACCGGTCCGGCCGTTGCCCTTTATCAAAAGATGATGATCCAATTTCCTGAAATCGAGCTTATTGCGAGCGGTGGGGTCTCTTCGATGGATGATCTGAATGCTCTTCGCGAAGCAGGTCTATCCGGGGTGATCATTGGCAAAGCCCTGTATGAAGGTAGGCTGGATCTCGATGACTTGACAGTTGGACCCAATAATCTCATCAACAAATCTGAAGGATAATGCTGGCAAAAAGAATAGTTCCTTGTTTGGATATCCTGGATGGCCGGACGGTCAAGGGTGTGAATTTCGTCCAATTGCGTGATGCCGGTGATCCTGTTGAGCTGGCACTCCGGTATGTTGAGGAGCAGGCTGATGAGCTGGTGCTGTTGGATATCACGGCCAGCCACGAGGGGCGCAAGACCTTCATTGAGCTCGTTCGGCGGGTAGCCAGAACCATCACGATTCCCTTTACTGTGGGTGGCGGAATTGCCTCTTATGAGGATGCCTCCGCTCTGCTGGAGGCTGGAGCGGATAAAGTCTCGCTTAACTCGGCAGTACTCAAAAATCCACAGCTGATTGATCGTTTAGCTGGTGGATTCGGATCCCAGTTTGTGGTTCTGGCTATTGATGCCCGGCAGCAGCCTAACGGGTCGTGGGAGGTGTTTATGCATGGTGGGCGAATTCCGGTTGGTCGTGATCTGTTCGAATGGGCCAAAGAGGGCAGGGAGCGAGGTTGTGGTGAAATCCTCTTCACCAGCATGAACCATGATGGAACCAAAAGTGGATACGCCTGTGAAGCCCTGGGTCTCTTGTCGGATGATGTGCACCTTCCGGTGATCGCATCCGGAGGGGCCGGAACCCCCGAGCACTTTCGTGATGCTTTTACCATCGGGAAAGCTGATGCAGCGTTGGCGGCCAGTGTGTTCCACTTTGGAGAGATCCCTATTCCGATTTTAAAACAATACCTGGCCGGGGAAAATATCCCGGTCCGATTAATTCAATAATCTTATCAACATGAGCGAAAAACTTGATTTTAAAAAAGAAAATGGCCTCATCCCGGCCATCATCCAGGATGACCTCACCCGCAAGGTGCTGATGCTGGGCTATATGAGTGAAGAATCCTTGAAGATCACCCGGGAAACCGGATTAGTAACCTTCTACAGCCGATCGAGGCAGACGTTATGGACTAAAGGGGAAACGAGTGGTAACTCA